>JAAYXS010000589.1 GCA_012515775.1 Phycisphaerae bacterium | reverse complement strand
GTTCGGAGGCGGCGTTGTGCACGGGGCCCGAGAGCCACTGCCACGTGTAGACAATTACATTCTTCTCGTAGACGTTCGGATCCATTGGATCGAAACCGACGTTATAGGCGTCGAAAGTCCGCCGGGCATCCAGGTTTACCGTCTGGCCCAGAGCAGCCAGCACGTCACTCCCCGCATCCGGAAACGCTGGCGGTACGGGCGGCCGCAGCCCGGGGTTCTCGTTCACGTACAGCGTGAAAGCGAAGCCGTCGACCGGATCGGTTTCACTGGCCGTGTCCTTATTAAAGATCCGCACTCCGACCTCGTACCATACGTCGTACTCGACCAAGCCGCGCAGCCGCGCCTGGTTGGCGCCGTTAATCTCCGGCAGGTAGAACGAAAGCGCCAGAGAATACTCCGGATGTGCTAGCCTATAAGGCACCAATGGTGAGAAACTGTCTCGGGCGGTGTCTCCATTTACCGGCGGGCCCTCGGGAGAATCATACGGAATAGGCATCCACTCGCTAATCTTCTCGTAGAAGAAGTCGGGCACCTCAGTCTCATCACCGGGCGCTCCTGGCTGTGCTTCTGGAATTACCACGTCGATTTCGATGCGGACCCTATCCTGTTCCACGGCCCGCACCGGAGTGAACGGGTCGTTCTGATCCAGCACGAGGTTCCCGTTCACGTAAACGCGGTAACCGGTGATTATCGGTGCCTCTCCTTGCCCCAGCGCCAACCCCACGCCGACGAGGGCGACCAAAGCGGTTGCGGCTGCATTTCGCATCATGATGCGGATCTCCAATATTCTTAGCACCTCAGGCTAGGGAGTCGTGGACTAAGAGCCGTTCGCTCCGATAGTGACGTTTGCACAATATCCGTTTTCGTCAGGAAGCAAGCCGAAGTCGAACGTGACGTCGTCAGTTTCCAGGAATCCATTAGACTGTCTTGGGCCGCCGGAGTTGTGCAGGAACAGACCCGGTTGGAAGGGGTTGCATTGATAGACGTTCACTTGGGCCAGAGTCTTCAGACCGCCGGTGTTGGTTGCGCCGTTCCAAGGTCCTAAGGAGCCTGCCGGCACCGGCGGAAGCGGTTGGCCTTGCTGCGAGAACGTAAACGCGACGCTGTCGCATGAAACCGGCGGCTGCGAGAAAACCAACAGCGCATCCGGTGCGACCAGTTGAATGGTCATGGAGGACAGCGTCCCCGCTTCCCCGCCTTGTGAGGGCTCCAGGTGTATAGCGGTCGCGTGTGCCGCGCCGGGGCCGTTGTAGACGTAAGTTCCCGCTCCCAGCGTGTAGGCCGAGCCCAGCTTCAACTCTTCCGTAATCTGAACGTAGTTGCTGTTCAGCAGTTCTTCCTGTTGCTCAGCCGTGCGCACGCTGCCCGGCGCAACCCAGGCCAGAAAAGAGGTATCTAATTCGTAATTGCTGTTGTTGTTGAAGGTGACGTTAATGGAGCCGCGAAAGGCCACCGGCTGGGCCTGTTGGCCGCCGCCACCACCACCGCCGCTCGGCCGGTCTTGACCCACCTGACCGCCGCTCATTTCGGCCAGCGTCAAAAAGGGGTTGCCCGACGCCGGAGCGCCGCCACAGCCGCTCATCGCACAGACCAGCAAGACCGTAAACCCGACAAGTATCGTTCTCATGTTGACCTCACGCGATCAATCGCCCACGCCATAGATCAGGTAAGCTTCGCCGGCCCGCGCCCGATCGCGCGGCGAACTGGGGACCGAACCCAGGATCAGGTCTCCGCGACCGTCGCCGTCAACGTCACCGGCCATCGCAATCCCGTGGCTGCGGTCGCCCATTTCACCGATTCCAGCCCCGAGCTGGTCGCCGCTGTGTCGCCCGATGAACATGACGCCGGGCAGACGCTCGGTGCCGATATCCGCCAGGCTGATGGTGCCCTTCAGGTCCGGCGAACCATAGATCAAGTACACCACTCCGCAGCGCGTGCGGTCGATCTCGATCGTGCCGTCCTGGTCGATGTCCAGGCGTACCGAAGCCTCGGGAGCGGCAATCAGAATGTCGCTATTGCCGTCACCGTCCACGTCGCCCGCTGTTGCGACCCGCGCCCCGGCCAGATCGCCCTCCTCGCGGCCAAGGAAGATGACTCCCAGGCCCAGGTCGGGCAATTCGGAGAACCGAATTTCATCCCGGGTCAGGTTGATCGCTTCGCGCGACCCGAAGAAGACCCCGGCCCCGCCACGGCGGTTAGCCAGTTCCGGCGACCCGATTACCACGTCCGCCAGACCGTCGTTGTTGAAATCTCCGGCGTTGTCCTGCTCCTGGCCTAGCCGATCTCCCGGGTCGCCCACGATTTGAATGCCGTCCAGGATACGATGCTCATGCGGGCTGGAAGAATCCATGGGCAGCGAAAATTCACGCACGTTGAGTGACTGGCCCTTGAGAAAATCGGCCACCCGGCCCAGGACGATGAAGCAGGCGCCGGCGCCATCGCCCATAAAAGGCGCCCCGACCAACAGATCGAACAAGCCATCGCCGTTCACGTCGCCTATGCCGCGCGCGTTGGTCAAATGCGCGCCGGGCACGTCGCTCCAGATCGCCAGAGTGGTCATGTGATAAGCGTCCTTGTCGATGCACGGATCGCTATCGTCCCGTTCCACCCAGTATCCAGGCGAGCTCCATGTGCCGCGGATGTCATCCAGCACGTAATGGTACGGTCCGCCGTGCGGCAACTCGTCCACCCACATGTGGTTTCCCGGCGGGGCATAGTTGTAAAGCTCATTCGCAGGAGGGGCGTTGTCTGTCGCCCACGGGTAAAAGAACGACCAAGTGTTATTGAAATATATGCTGATCAGGCCTGCGCCGGGCGCCGAGTCCGCCCCCCGCACCCCGACTGACGGATCGCGGTTCGGGGCCGAGATCACGAGCGAGTGGAAATCCCAGCTCGAAATCGATTCGCCGAACTGGTCGCCGAAGTCGTTCGAAGAGAACCGGCACCCCAGGTAGGCCGCCACCCCCCCGGGAAAGTCGAGCAAGTGCCCGTGGAACAACGTTGAGCCTTCCGGCCCGCTGTGCTGGGAATAGCCGCCTGAATATTTCGCGCCGACGAAGCCTTCCGGGCAAGGCGGAGGGTCTTCAATAGACTTGTGATGCTGAGTCCCGATCAGGCTCAAGTCGATTACGTTGCGCCCCGGGAACCCAATATCCGGCCGCAATACCGACCCACAAGCCACGACCACTCCGCCGGTGCGGAAATATCCGGACGGCTCCAGCGGCAGGTTGTACTTGTTTTGGGAATCCGTGAACGGCAATCCGAACGCGAACTCCCGCAACCCGTCCAGGTCCCAATCGCTTAGCATCGTGAAGCTCGTGATGCCGCGGCTGGGACGGATGGGGTCGGGCATTTCCGGCACACCGGAAAAAATATCGCCCCTGAACAACGTGCCGGTGGAGTTCAGGTTGACCTTGCCGCTGAAACGCTGCGGGCGGCCATAAATCAGGTAACCTTCGCCGATGCCTGTGCGGTGTACGCCGGTTTCGTAGCCGGGTTTGGCAAACTGAGAGAG
>JAAYXS010000588.1 GCA_012515775.1 Phycisphaerae bacterium | reverse complement strand
GAGCACAGGATCAGGTGAGCAGGAGAATCTGCAGTCGCCTTTTCGCCTGCTCACCCTTTCTCCTGTTCAGATCCGAGGGCGCGTCGTGGCTTTCATGTTCGAGAAGCTTCAGGTCTACCAGAAGGCCGTCGACTTGGCGGATGAGATTGCCTCGCTGACCGAAGGCTTCCCACGCGGGTACGGGTTTCTGGTTGATCAACTCAACCGGGCCGCACTGTCGATCGCGACAAATCTCGCGGAAGCAACGGTCGCTTTACCGTGCCCGATCGCCGCAACTTCTTCACGATCGCGCGAGGTTCTACGCAAGAGTGTGTCCCCTTGATTGAAATCGCGCGCCGTCGCGGGTTAATTCAAGAGGCCGCTTCGCTCGCGCTACGGGAGCGACTCGAAATTATCGCCAAGATGCTGAGCGGATTGATCAACGGACTGGATCAGCGCAAATCGTGACTGTCTTGGGGCGGCCTCGGGCGCAGTAGCATCGTGTCTTCTGTATAAAACGTTCGTTACACAGACGGCAGCGCCTCCGCCACGCCGGCCAATGCAACCAATATCGCCGAGAGCAACGGCCGTTTCACCAAAGCTGACCCGCAAGCACTTTTTCGCCATCTCCGGCGGATCGGTTCAGGAGTACGCTGCCAGGACGTGACTTCGGTCTCGAAGCCGCAGCATCTGGCCTCGTACGCCGCTGCCAGTCGCCAAGATTTACAAACCTCTTTGTCCATTTCGCACTAATTCGCAACATCTCACACGGTACTGCATTTCTCGCTCTCCTCGTGCGCTCCCGGCCGACCCTGGTGTTCCGGCCCTGCCGCCTTGCTGCGCACTTGGCGCGCACGCCGCCACTGCAAGAGTGCATAGATGAATCCAAGTGCGGCGTCTGGGGGCGGGTCGATGCGGCATCAACCAGCGATTATCAGCGGTGGGAGGGCCGGGCGGCCGGTGGCCCGCGTTTTTTCCGCGGTGCTTGGGTGGGCGGCGCGCCAAATTAGCCTCCGGCGGACCTGCGAAATTTACGGGAAATCCGGCTTGGGCGGCCGATATCGCGCGGCCGCGACATGCGAATCCACGGCGTAGTCGCCATGTTCCGGGACTGAACCCGCTAGTTCCCATAGCCCTGTTGGGGGCCTGGCGCGGCTTCAATTAACACGGCGCGGAGGGCGATTCGGGCCCAGGACGCCAGCCAATGCCAGTCAAGTAAACCGCGCGTCGAGACGAAGATGCGCACGGCGCAAGGCAACCGCCCAGGCGCCGGGCAACCGCCAAGACGGCAACGCAACCGCCAAGACGCTAGGGCAACCGCCAAGACGCCAAGAGCGCCAAGGACGCCAAGAAAGAAAGAGGAGTTGTTGCGGGTGCGGGAGAGAACTTATGCGGCGCGAGAAGAAGTTGAAGACCAGTAGTCCGCTAGTACCGCCGGGACAGTCGTACAGCGTGGGCACAGCGCGCGGCTCAAGCCGCGGTTTGTAGGCGGTGAGCAAGGCACGCAGAGGAGACTTGGCGTATGCAGGGCTTACTCGACCTGACGCATCGGCAGGCGGTTCGCGTGCTCGAGCAGGCACTCCGCACGCGAGCCCGAGTCGAAATCGAACCCAGTGCGGGAGACTGGTCGATCAGCGGCTATCTGGCCGGCCGCGAAGGCGACCTGCTGCGGGTCGACCTGCACGACCGCGGCCGCGACTGGCCGCTGACGCCGCTGGCCGGCGCCCTTTGCGAAGTCGGCATGCTTCTGGACGGGCAGATGTACCGCTTTTCGAGTTGCATCCTGACGGCCGAGGCGGCCGGGGCGGCACAGCGCGTGATGCTATCGGCCCCGGCGGTGGTGCAGGTCTGCAATCGCCGGCGCTACGATCGCCGCTCGTGCCCCGAGGCGCCGGTTATTCAGGTCTTCACGCAGAACCAACCGGGGGCGCTGGTTGGGACCATAAGCGAGATAGGGCTGGGCGGCCTGGCCTGCCTGCTGCCGGGGGCGGCGGACGAGGAACTGCTGATAGACGAAGTTGTACGCCTGCGGTTTGAGCTTCCGGGCGGGGACGAAACCTACGAGCTGTCAGCGTGCGTCTGTCTCAAAAACGCGTCGCAGCAGCGCGACGACCTGATCGTGGGCCTCGAGTTTTGCCCGGATATTTCGGGCAGCGGGGCGCTGGGGCGGCTGCGGCAGGCGCTGGCCCAGGAATACATGGGACGCTGCACCGAGGGACACGAGGGGCACGACACAGCAGAGGATGAGCCATGAACCTAAGGCGGCGGTTAACCCAGGAATCGGCGGCCCAGGTATTCGGGGACGCAGTGCGCGAGCGCGCTCTGGCAGTGCTTTCCGTACAGTGCGGATCCGACTGGCGCATGTTCAAGTCGCGCTTCCTGGAGTGTGACAACAACCAGGCTTTCTTCGTGCTCGACTACCAGCCGGTAAACGAGCAACCGCTGCCCGAGTTGTGGCCGGGACAATGTGTGGGCATCAGCTTCCGTAGCCGCAACCGCAAGGTGATGTTCGCAACGGTGGTTGAGGCGCGCGGGCACTATATGCTCGAAAGCGGCAGCGTGCCGGCCGTGCGCTACCGCTGGCCGCAGGCGATCACCGAGCTTCAACGGCGGGCGTACTATCGCACGCCGGTCCCGGCGGGCGTGGTTTTGGCGGCCACCATGTGGCGCGGCGGACTGGCGGCGCGCACGGCCGTGCAGAGCGGCAGCCAACTCGTTTCCGGCACGCTGGCCAATATATCGTGCGGCGGCGCGTTGGTTCGGTTGAACCAGCCGACGGCGATCGACTGGGTTGAGGGCGAACTGCTGGGGCTCGAAGTTCAGCTCGGCGACCGGCAAGGCCCGGCGCAACTGGACTCGTATTTTCGCGGCTTACGGCACGACGAGGCCAGTCACACGGGCGCGGCGCTGCAGTTTATCGGGCTCGAACTGAACGTGGACGGGCGGCTCGTTTTGGAGCGGCTGGCGAACGTCGTGCAGAAGTTTCATCGCCAAGCCATCACGGCCGGCGCTCGGTTGTGGCAGTAGAGGGCGGCCGCCGCTAAAAGCAGGCGAAGCCGGCTTGGACTGGTTAGACGCTGAATTAAAGTTGCGGACCGGCAGCCCGTCTGACCGCTAACTGCACGTGCAGACGGCATGCGGGCGCGGTCCGCACTAAGGCGTCGCCGCGCCGGGTTTCGCCGACGAGCCGCGTCTGCGGTCTTCCTTGCGCTCCTCCTCCTGTAGCGCGCCGTGCGGATGACAGCGCGCATGCACGTCCTTCAGATGCTTGACCTGCACGTGTGTGTATATCTCGGTTGTGCTGATGCTGGCGTGGCCGAGCAGTTCCTGAACAACACGCAAATCCGCGCCACCCTCGAGCAGGTGCGTGGCGAAGGTATGTCGCAAGGTATGGGGGCTGACCTGCTTTTCAATCCCGCAGCGCTTCGCCTCGCGCCGCACCAGCCGCCAGACGGCCGTACGCTCGATCGGCCCGCCGGTACGGCTTAAAAACAGGGGAATGGCCGCGGCGACCGCGCGCGTCAGCGGCGTCTTGAAACGTCCCCGCTCCACGCCGCGCGCCAGCAGTCGCGGCCGAAGCTTCTCCAGATACTCGCGCACGGCGGCACGCGCTTCTCGCCCAACTGGCACGACGCGCTCGCGCCGCCCCTTGCCCATGCAGCGCGCGTATCCGGCCGACAAGTCCACATCCCGCTCCCTCAGCCCGCACAGCTCGCTCACGCGCAATCCGCAGGCGTAGAACAGCTCGAGTATGGCCCGGTCGCGCAACCCGAGTTCTTCTTCCAGGTCCGGCGACACGACCAGTTCGGCCATACGCTCCAGATTGAGCGTCTTCGGTAATCGTTGCCAGCGCTTCGGCAGTTCTACCAGGCTCGTTCGGTCCGTGCTCACCTGCCGGCTGATGACCAACCAGCGCAGCCACATGCGAATCGCCACGACGTGCCGGGCGATGGTGGTTTCGCGGTAGTTGGCATCCGCCAACTCGATGAGGTACGGCTGCAGCGCCTGGGGAGTGATTTGCTCCCAATCGTCAATTCCGGACCGCCGCAGAAAATCCCCCAGCCGGCACAAGTCGCGCCGGTAGGCCTCGATCGTTCTGGCGGACAGCCCGAGCTCTACGTTCTGGTACACGCGAAAGCCGTCCAGCGAGCGCAGGAAGGCGGGTGTGCAAACGTACTCCCGTCGCGGCGACTTCCTACCGCTGGTGCGCGCTGTTGAATTCGCCGGCTGATCCAATTCCGCTCGCCTCCATGCGACACGCGGCGCCGCAGACCGCCCCGGTACATCCTAAGAGCCGAGCCCAGGCGTGTCGCCCCGGACGGGGCCCAAAATCCTTGCCAGCCGCAAACATAGGAATAGCGGAACGCCGATGAACGGACGCCGCCGCGCGGGGCAGGACACGCCGGCCACGGGGGGCCGACGCTACGCCTTTGGGCCGGACATCCACATTGGCGAGTGTCGCCAACCGGCCGAATCGTGTACCGCCTTCGAGATCTCGTTAGAATCAAAAAGCTTGATTAGGCACTGGTGGCAACTGGGCGTCAGGAATTGGCACGTCAAGCGCGTCCGCACGCTTGGCGCGCTGCTGGCGATCGCGCTGGGCGTGGGGGCCGTGGTGTGGGTCACGTGCTGTTACGAGTCGGTCCGCGAGACCGTCATGGGCTGGGCCTCCGGATACGTCGGCCGCAGCCACATCAACATTGAATCGCCGTTCGGCAAGTTCAGCCAATTCGCGCAGCGGCGGGTAGCGGAGGTGGCCGATTTGCCGGAAGTGAAATCGGTCACGCCGCTGCTGGTCGAACGTCTGCGCGGCAAGGCCGTGCGCCGCGCCGACTTCGTCGAAGGTACCAAGTACGACCCCTGGAGCTCACCCGAAATCGACTTCACCGGCATCGACCTCGATAGCGAGCCGCTGGTCCGTGACCACCCCATAGTCGCCGGGCGCGGCCTGACGGCCGCCGACCATTATGCGGTCGTGCTTGAAGCCAGCTACGCCCGGGAGGAGGGCGTCGGCCCGGGCGACTATCTGATCATCTGGAACGAATCCGGCGACACTCACCAGAAGCTTGAAATCGTCGGCCTGACCGAGCGCCGCCGCATCGCCCGGTTTCAGCCGCCGCTGGCGTTGCTGCGTTTGCCGGTCCTGCAGCAGATTGACAACAAGTACGGCTTTATAACCTCGCTCGACGTAGTTCTGCACGATGGCGGTCGCACGGCATTGGCGCAGGCGACCGCCAAGATTCGCCGCATAACGCTGGCCAACAATGCCGGCGCGCACGTGCGCAGTGCGGAGGCGCGTCTCAAGCAGGTCGAGCTGGCGCAGCAGCAGCAGGAAGTGGTTCTGGCGCTGCTGAGTTGCGTGGCGATGCTCACCGCGCTGTTCATCATCCTGAGCACCCTCAGCATGGGCATGCTCGAGCGCATCTCGCAGCTCGGGCTGTTGCGCTGCGTGGGCGTGACGGCCAGCCAGCTCGCGGGCCTGGTTTACCTGGAAGTTTTGCCGCTCGGATTGTTGGGGATCGCGCTGGGCATTCCTTTGGGCCTGGGCTTGACCGGGCTCACAGTCAAAGCGGTGCCCGAGTACGTCGGCCGCTTCGCCATCAGTTGGGACGGCATCGGCCTGGCGGCCATCGCCGGGTTTGCCACGACGCTGATCGCGGCGACGTTGCCGGCTATGGCGGCCATCAGCGTCTCTCCGCTGGAGGCGTCACGTCCGCGCGCCCGCCGCCCGCGCCGCGCGCCGCTCATCGCCGCCACGTTGCTAGGCGTTGGGCTGCTTGTGGCGCAAGTGGCGATTATGGCCTTCAAGATCGGCCGCAATTTCGAGTTCGTGCGCTGGTCGGCGGCGTCCGTCGTACTGCTGTATTGCGTCTATGCCCTGGCGGCGCCGCTGATGGTCTGGCTGCTGGGCTCGCCGGCCGTCCTGCTGATTGCGCGTCTGGTGGGCGTGCGCGCCCGTCTGCTGCAAGACCAGGTCGGGCACGCCGTGTGGCGTTCGGCCGGCATTGTTTGCGGGCTGATGGTCGGGCTGTCGCTCATCGTCGCCCTGGTGGTGCTCAATCGCAGCTTCCGCGCCGGCTGGCAGTTTCCCAAGCAGTTCCCCGAGGCCTACATCTGGAGCTACGAGCAATTCGGCCTCACCCCGGAGGAAGCCGCGCGCCGCATCGAGCAATTCGCGGGCGTGAAGAACTTCGCCCTGGCCAACGCGCTGAATATGGCGGTCGAAGAGCGGCAGATGCAGGGGCCGCGGGCCCAGATTTTCCACTCGGCCACTTGGTTTTTGGGCTGCGACCCGGACACGTTCCTCGACATGGTGAAGTTCGAGTTCATCGAGGGGGACGAGGAAACGGCCCGCGAGTTGCTGCGGCAAGGCGGGCACGTGCTGGTTTCCATCGACTTCGCCCGCAGCCGCCATAAGGGCCTGGTCCCCGACGAGGCGCGGGGTATCAGCAACACCGTGCGGGTCTGGTTCTCCGATCTCGGGGCCCGCACCTTCAAGATAGCCGGCGT
>JAAYXS010000587.1 GCA_012515775.1 Phycisphaerae bacterium | reverse complement strand
TGGGTGGTCGATTTTCCGATGTTCGAGTACCACGAGGAGGAGGGGCGGCACTATGCGGTACACCATCCGTTCACGGCGCCGCGCGACGAGGACCTCGATCTGCTGGAACAGGAGCCGTCCAAGTGCCGGGCCAAGGCGTATGACGTGGTGCTGAACGGCATCGAGCTGGGCGGTGGCAGTATCCGTATCCATCGCAGTGATGTGCAGGAACGCGTGTTCAAGCTGCTGCGCCTCAGTCCCGAGGAACAGCAGCTTAAGTTCGGGTTCCTGCTCGAAGCGTTGAAGTACGGCCCGCCGCCGCACGGCGGAATTGCGCTGGGGCTGGACCGGACCGTGATGCTGCTGACAGGCCGAGACAACATTCGCGACGTGTTCTCCTTCCCGAAGACGGCCCGGGCGACGTGCCCGATGACGGAGGCCCCCAGCCCGGTCACACAAGATCAGCTTGATGAGCTGGGGCTGCGCATCGCCCGCCCGGCGAAGGCGTAGGAGGCGAAGCGCGGAGCAGAGCCGGGCGTGCCGCCCCGGAGTGTGGGCGTGAACGTCCCGGATTCTGAGCGTACCGCCCAGACTTCATGGGTATGCCCCGGATTCTGAGCGTTGGCCCGTTCCTAGCGGAGAAGACTCGATGAGACAAAACATCGCTAGTTCGTGGCGCGCCTGCTTGCTCGCCGCCGCCACTGCCTTATTAATTCTGGTTGTGTGGAGCCAGCTCTCGTCGCCGCCGGTCGCGCTGGCACAGTCGCCGCCGGATGCCGGGGCGCAGCGACTGGAGATGATCAAGCAGTTTGAGGCGATGAACGCGAAACTGAATGAGATTGCGGGGTTGCTGCGAGAGATCCGCGACGATGCGCGGAAGGCGCATAGCGAAGGCGAGAAGCCGAAGCGGCCGTAGGTATTCGAGCTTTGAGTTTTGCTGGGAGGAACAGCGGCGCCGCATGTCCCGACGCCATCCGCCGGCGTTGGCACTGAGGTCGTGCCTTCAGGTTAGAGCGAATTTCACGCCGAGTGTGAGCGCCCGAATAACTCTTCGCTCAGGCGGTCTACGACGTAGTCGATCTTGTCCGGCGTGAGGTAGCCGCCCTCCGCGATGCGCATTCGAAGCTCCGCCAGGCGGTCGTTTGAAACCGCCGGGGCGGCCGCATCGTCCCGGTGGGCGCCGGCCGACAGCTCGACGCGGTCCTGATCCAGCGCCTTGCCGGGGGCTTTGCTGTCCGGAGTCCTGTAATTGACATCGCGGCGGTCGCGGAGGTGGCCACCGCACTCTTCTGGACGAGCACAGGAAAGGGCAATTTCTATCATGCTGACACACACCTTCCCATCACCGCGCACTCGCGCGGCCCGCGGATAGCGATTCCGCTCATGCTCCTCCGTGATGGTTACAGATCAATGCTGGCAAGCCGCCCGCCGGTCCATCGGCGGCAGCTTAGCAACAGCCCGCTCGCTCAAAAGTTCTATCGGCCGGCTCCCCATAAAAACTTTCGAAAAAATGCGGTGTTTCAGGCTTTTTAGGGTCGCGCGGAAGAAGCACGTGCCGGGAGTCGCTGATTGCGGTTTTTATCAGGCTTGCCGCGGCGTCGCGACGCGGGGCGCAAAAGAGCGAGGCGCCTGCCAAACGGGAGTTTGGAGGCGCCTGGCTTATTCGTTTACCGTCGATCCTTACCCTCGCTGGCGCTTGGGCTCGGAATCGATTCTTAAACCCTAGTACGGGCCACGTACTTCGTGTGCAGCAGCTTGTGCGACTTCTCGCCTAGCGGCTGACCGAGGAATTCCTTGTAAAGCTGCATAACCGCCGGGTTTTCGTGGCTCTTGCGCAGCTCGCGATGTTCGTCTTCCTCGTAGATCGCCCGGATGCGGGCCAGGCGGTGGTCGTTCGTCGTCAGCCGCGGCTGGCCGCCGCCACCGATGCAACCGCCGGGGCAGGTCATCACTTCGATGAAGTGATACTGCTTCTGGCCGCTGCGGACCGCCTCGATGACCTTGCGAGCGTTGCTCAGGCCGTGGGCGACCGCGACCTTCAGCTCGGCGCCTTCGAGGAACGACCACTCCGGCTTGGCGCCGGTGATCTTTGCGGAAGCTTCCTTGACGCCTTCGAGGCCGGCGATCGGCTTCACGTGCAGATTCTCGAACGGCAATGGCTTGCCGGTCACGATTTCCCAAGCGGTTCTCAGGGCCGCTTCCATCACGCCGCCGGTATTGGCGAAGATGTCGGCGGCGCCGGTCGAGATACCGAGCGGGGCGTCCATCTTCTCATCCGGCAGTTGCTCGAAGCGGATGCCGGCCTGCTTGATCATGCGGGCCAACTCGCGAGTGGTCAGGACCGCGTCGACATCCTGCACGCCGCTGTCGTTCATCTCAGGCCGCTGGCACTCGTACTTCTTGGCGGTGCAAGGCATGACCGACGCCACAAAGATGTCTTCCGGCTTCTTGCCGATCTTCTGGGCGTAGTAAGTCTTGGCGACCGCGCCGAACATCTGCTGCGGCGACTTGCACGTGGATAGATTCGCCGTCATGTCCGGGTAGTAGTGCTCGAGGAACTTGATCCAGCCCGGCGAGCAGCTCGTGAACATCGGCAACGGACCCGGCGTGTGATGATCGTCCTTGTGGCCGTTGCCGCCCTTCTTGGAATCAACCAGGGCATGCTTGAGCCGCATGAGCAGCTCAGTGCCCTCTTCCATGATGGTCAGGTCGGCCGTGAAGTTCGTATCGAACACGCCATCGAAACCTAGACGCCGCAGGGCCGCGGTCATCTTGCCGGTAACGCGCGTGCCGGGCGGGTAGCCGAAGCACTCGCCCAGGGCGGCGCGAATGGCCGGAGCGGTCTGCACCACAACGTGCTTGTTGGGGTCATCCAAGGCTTCCCAGACAGCCGCGATGTGGTCCTTCTCGGTGATGGCGCCGACCGGGCACACGGCCCCGCACTGGCCGCACTGCACGCACACGACTTCGTCCAGGTTCTGGCAGAAGGCCGGACCGATGACGGTCTTGAACCCGCGGTTCTGTGCCCACAGGGCCGCGACGCCCTGGACGTTGTTGCAGACCGTCACGCAACGCCGGCAGGCGATGCACTTGGCGGTGTCACGGGTCAGGGCGGGCGTGCTGGTGTCGCGGAAGCGAGCGGCCTTGGCGCCGGGGTAGGTGATGTCCTTAACCCCGAGCTCACGCGCCACGGCCTGCAGCTCGCAGTCTTCGCTGCGGTTGCAGGTCTGGCAGTCGCCGTCGTGCTCGGAGAGGAGAAGCTCGACGACGGTGCGGCGCGCCTGGCGCACGCGGCGCGTGTTGGTTTTTACTTCCATGCCCTCGGTCGCCGGCTGGGAGCAAGAGGCCACGAGCGTACGGGCGCCCTTGATCTCCACCGTGCACACGCGGCAGGCGCCGATGGCCTGCACGTCCTTAAGATAGCACAGCGTCGGAATCCGGATGCCGGCCTTTTGGGCCGCTTCCAGGACACTGGTTCCCTCGGGAACCTCGACGGGGATGTTGTCAATCGTAAGCTTTGGCATGTATCAGTCCTCTTGCCCTTACTGCTTGCAGGGCGGAACTTTACCTTCGGAACCCGCCGGCGCCCGGTAGTCGCACCGCAGGCAACGCTTGGCTTCGCGCCGCGCCACGGCCTCCGACCAGGACAGCTCGACCTCCTGGAAGTTGTTCTTGCGCTTGCTCACCGGAATCATGGCCTGCTTGGCCCGCGGGTACTGCACCGGATCGGCGTCCGGGTCAAACTCGGTGTCCGGCTGCTGGTTCTCACGCCAGAAGGCGTGCTCGGCCCCGGTGAGCATCTTGTCGATCGCCACAGCCGCTTTTTCGCCATCCGCGATGGCGCCCACAACCGACCAGGGTCCGACGGCCGCATCGCCGCCGGCGTAAATCCACGGCACTGAGGTCTGGCCGGTGATTCGGTCCGCGGCGATGAACCCGGAGCGATTCACCTTCAGGGCCTGGCCGTTGAAGATTTCGGCCGTGTCGAGTTTTTGTCCGATGCCGGCGATGATCATGTCGGCCGGGACGACGAAGTCTTCGTCTTTGCCGTCGACCGGCCGGCGACGCCCGCTGCGGTCGAACTCGCCCAGGACCATGTGGCGGCACTTGAGCCCGGTGACCTTGCCGTTCTTCTGCACGACTTCAAGCGGGGCGACCAGGGTCGCGATCCGCACGCCTTCGTGCTCGGCTTCGTCGATTTCTTCGGCGAAGGCGGGCATTTCGGCACGCGTCCGGCGGTAGAGCACGGTAACCGACTCGGCGCCCAGGCGGACTGCCGTCCGAGCGGCGTCGATCGCGGAGTTGCCGCCGCCGATAACGACCACGTTCTTGCCGACCTGGGCGGTGCCGCGGACGTTGTACTCGCGGAGGAACCGCAGGGCGTCGACCACGCCGTCGGTCTCTTCGCCGGGGATACCCAGGTTCGAGCCTTGCGGGGCGCCGACGGCGAGGAATACGGCCTCGTAGCCGTCCTTGCGGAGGCTCTCCAGCGTGAAGTCTCGGCCGAGACGCATGTTCAGCTCGATGTCCACGCCGAGCCGCTCAATCATGCGGATTTCGCGGGCCAATTCCTGCCGCGGCAAGCGGTAGGCCGGAATCGCCTGTACCAGCATGCCACCCGGCTGTGACTCGGCCTCGAACACCTTCGGGCGGTAGCCGAGCCGCGCCAGGAAGTACGCACACGACAGGCCGGCCGGGCCGGCGCCGATGATGGCGATCTTGCGGCGGGCGTTTTCCTCATTGTCCTGCACCGTGGGGAGCTGAACCGTGACTTCCTGTTCGGCCATGAAGCGTTTCACGCCGCGAATGGCGACTGCTTCGTCGAGGCTGCCGCGGCGGCACTTGTCCTCGCAGGCGTGGAAGCACACGCGGGCACAGACGGACGCGAACGGGTTGCGATTGCGATGCAGCGCCAAGGCCTCGGCGTACCGCTTTTCGCCCACCAGCGAAACGAAGCCTGGCACGTCCACGCCGGCCGGGCAAGCGCTCTGGCAGGGGGCCCGCACCAGTGACGGGCACACGCCGGCCGGGCAGCGCTTCTCGCGAATGTGGGCGTCGTACTCGTCGCGGAAATACCGAATGGTGGACAGAACCGGGTTCGGGGCGGTCTGGCCCAGCCCGCACAAGGCCGTGTCCTTGATGGTCTTGCCCAGCTCGATCAGCTTCTCGACGTCGCCTTCCTCGCCCAGGCCTTCGCAAATGCGGCTCACGATTTCGAGCATGCGCTTGGTGCCGACGCGGCACGGCGGGCACTTGCCGCAGCTCTCATCCTGGCAGAAGTCCAGGAAGAAGCGGGCCACGTCCACCATGCACGTGTCCTCGTCCATGACGATCATGCCGCCGGAGCCCATGATCGCGCCCAGTTCGGTCAGCGACTCGTAATCGACCGGAACGTTCAGGTGCTCTTTCGGGATGCAGCCGCCGGACGGGCCGCCCATCTGGGCCGCCTTGAACTTCTTGCCGCCCGGAATGCCGCCGCCGATGTCGTAGATGATCTCGCCCAACGGCATGCCGATGGGCACTTCGACCAGGCCGGTGTTGTTGACCGCACCCGCCAGGGCGAACACTTTGGTGCCCTTGCTCTTCTCGGTGCCGTAGGAGCCGTACCAGTCGGCGCCCTTGTGCATGATGACCGGCACGCTGGCGAAGGTCTCGACGTTGTTCAGGCAGCTCGGCTTGTCCCACAGGCCTTTGACGGCCGGGAAGGGGGGCCGTGGACGCGGCTCGCCGCGGTTGCCTTCGATGCTCGTCATCAGGGCGGTTTCCTCGCCGCAGACGAACGCGCCGGAACCCATGCGGACTTCGATATCAAAGTCGAAGCCGCTGTTCATGATGTTCTTACCCAGCAGGCCGAAGTCGCGGGCCTGCTTGAGGGCGTGCTGGAAACGCTCGACCGCCAGCGGGTATTCGGCACGGATATAGGCAAAGCCCTGGTGCGCGCCGATGGCGTAGGCGGCGATGGCCATGCCTTCGATTACGCTGTGCGGATCGCCTTCCAGGACGCTGCGGTCCATGAATGCGCCGGGGTCGCCTTCGTCACCGTTGCACAGGATGTATTTGACGTCGCCCTTGCTCTTGCGGGTGAATTCCCACTTCAAGCCGGTCGGGAAGCCGGCCCCGCCGCGGCCGCGCAGGCCGGACTTCTTCATCTCGGCGATGACCTGCTCGGGCGTCATCTCGGTCAGGACCTTGCCGAGGGCCTGATAGCCGTCGCGGGCGATGTATTCCTCGATCCGCAGCGGGTCGATCACGCCGCAGTTTCGCAGCACGATTTTGACCTGCTTCTGGAAGAAGCCGATCTCATGCAGGCCGGAAACGGGCTGGCCGGCCGGCGTCTTGTGTACCAGGCGTTCGACCACGCGGCCCTTGAGCAGGTGTTCCTTGACGATCTCCTCGGCGTCGTCGGCCCGCAATCCCTGGTAGAACGTGCCATCGGGATAGACGGAGGCGACCGGACCGACCGCACAGGGACCCAGGCAGCCGGACTCGATGACCTTGATCTCGTGTTGCAGGCCGTGCTTCTCGAGCTGCTCGCGCAGAGCCGCGGAAACTTCAAGGGCTCCTGACGCAATGCAGCCGCCGCCGGTGCAGACGAGAACGTGACTTCTGACGTTATTCATGTTCGCTCGATCTCCGAAGTTGCCGGGCGTCAGCCATCAGTTGTCCGTCGCATTCTGAAACTGACAACTGAAAACTGACCACTGACAACTAGCACTTAATCATGTATTCCAGCACCGGCTGGCCGCGCAACACGTGCTCGCGCACGATCTGGCCAACCTTGTTCTTGTCCAAACGCCCGTAGCGGAAGGAACCGCCGGCCTTATCGGTGAGCGTGAGCATGGGTTCCTGGTCGCACAGCCCGGCGCAGCCGGTCTGCGTGATTGTGACTTTGTCGGTGGCCGGACCCAGCTCGGTCAACAGAGCGGCCAGCACGTCGCGCGCCCCGGCGGCGATGCCGCAGGTGCCCATGTGGACGGTGATGCGCATGTCCTTTTGGCCGCTGCGCAGGTCGATGTCTTTCTTGGCTTTCTCTTGAACGGCTTTCAGGTCTTTGGGGCTGTTGATGCGAGTCATGCCGGGACCTTCCTTTCCGCCTTGGCCGCCTCGCCGTTTCGATACGGACCGAGGACCAGCTCGATCTTGTTGGGCTTGACACGGTGATGGACATCATCGTCGATCATGATGGCCGGCGCCAGCCCGCACGCCCCGAAGCAGCGTGCCACTTCGAGCGTGAACTGGCGGTCGGGCGTCGTTTCGCCGACGTCGATGCCCAGCTTCTGCTTGAGCGTGTCGAGCACGCGTTTGCCGCCGCGCACGTAGCAGGCCGTACCTAGGCAGACCCGCACCAGGTGCTTGCCGCGCGGCACGGTCGAGAAGAAGGAATAAAAGCTGACGACGCCGGCCACCTCGCTGTAGGACTTGTTCAGCCCTAACGCAATCCGCTTCAAGGCCACCTCGGGCAGATAGCCGAAGATGCCCTGCGCCATCTGCAACACCGGGATCAAAGCACCGGGCTTGTCCCGATATTCGGCGAGCACGCCGTCCAGGCGGGCAAGCAACTCCTGCTCGGAGACTTCCTCGCCGCACGAGCACGTGCATCCTACTTTGCGGTCCTCACTCATTTACATCTCCTGTAACGCT
Organism: Phycisphaerae bacterium; assembly: GCA_012515775.1. GTDB lineage: Bacteria > Planctomycetota > Phycisphaerae > UBA1845 > Fen-1342 > JAAYXS01. The sequence continues at coordinate 10,285 of JAAYXS010000587.1, read as the reverse complement.
CGACCGGCCTAGCGGGGCAACGGCCCGGCCGGCCACCAATGCGGTTAGGGCTCAAGCGCGGTGGGAGTGCCCACCCTCCGCTGTTAAGCCAGTCCCCTCGCCGTTTCTAGTTCCGTCCGGATCGTCTCTATCACGCGGCGTGCCAGAGCGATTGAATCGTCGGGGGGCAGGCCAAGTTCATGTGCAAGCTCCGAAGTTCGGATGCAAGTCTCATGCCCGTCGTGACTTATGCGAAAGTGAAAATCGATGTGCGGATTCGCGCACACGACCGATCCCAGCGATGTCGCCAGATCCCCCAGCGGGCTGCGGTCTACGTGTCGCAGGCCCATCTCGGCCAAAACCCGCAGGCCGCCCAAGTCTGAGCGTTCTAAAGTAAGCCGCCCGCCCGCCCGTTCGGCGGCCGCCTTAAACAGGCTCAGGCCCAGACCAGTGCGTTTCCCGGACTTGGTCGTATAGAAGGGGTTTAGGGCCTGCTGAGGCGTCACCTTCAGGCCGGGGCCGTTGTCATCTATCTGGATGCGCAGGCGGTCGGCCGTCTGGTCCGCGGCGACCGTGACCTCTATGACTGACGAGTTGGCCCGGATCGAGTTTTCGACCAGGTCGAGAATGTGCAGCGCTAACTCACGCATCGTGTACCACGCGCCGCCCGCATGAACCTCGCAGGGCCATCACCAGTTCGTCGAAACTCGGCTCCCGCAATCGCAGGCGTGAACGCACCGACCCCACGTCATCCAGGTAATGGGCGTCCGACGAAGCGATGACGGGTAAGCCGTATTTTGAAAACTCCGCCACGACGGCATCGCCCTGGACCCGCGAAGCGTCGGGTCCGTCGCCACAGGGCGTAAAAACCTCGATGGCGTCAAAACCGGCGTCCTCCGGGAACATGCCGAGTTGGCTGAACACGCTGAACGACGGGCGGTTGACGTGCGCCGCGATCGCCAGCCCCTCATGCCGGTGTATCAGGCTCACCGTCGCCGACAGGTCGAAGCCCGAAGCCATGGCCAGCATTTTCGGCTCGGAATCGACGATCGACCCGCCCGAATCGATTACAAGCTGCTGCCCGAATTTCTGGTGGTACGCGACGGTGGCCTCGGGCAGAGTAGCACGCACCTCTTTCGCGGCCGCTGCCGCCGCGGCCGGGCTCGGAAAAATGCCCAGAATGTGCACTTCCTCGGCCGTCATGATTTCCATGCCCGCCAGGACCGCCAGTTTGAGACCGGCGACGGTGCGGCCGGCACATAGGCTGGCGGCAGCAGCGGCCTCGGCATTGCCGGCCGCGTTGTGATCGCAAATCGCGATCATCGACAGCTCGCGCTCCAGGGCCGCGTGCACGATGGCCGGCGGCGTCATCTCATCCGCCGCACAGGGCGACAGGGCGGTATGGATATGCAGGTCGGCGGCCCAGAGCTTCAAGGGAGCACCTCGCGCCGCGAAGTGATAAGGTGATAACGTGATAGAGGGATAAGGGCGCGGCGTGTGCAGGTTTGCATCGAATTGGGAATCTTTATCACCCTATCACCTTATCACTTTATCACTGTATCACTGTATCACTCTGTCACCGTATCACTCTGCCGCGGTCCTCGCACCCCCATTTCCCACAGCCGCCCGACCACCTCAAATGCCGAAGCCTTCGAGCAGTACAGGGCGATGCCTTCTTCCTTCGCCTTTGCCTGAACAGTGTCATCCGGAACGCGATCAGAAGCGAAGATTATGGCGGCCAGTTCGGCGTGGACCGCGACCGCGATCACGTTCAGGTGCACCTGAACCGTTACCAGGACGCCGCCCTTCGGAGCGTTCGCCAGCACATCGCTCAGCAGGTCCGACACGTATCCGCCGGTCACGTCGGCTGCGGCCGGGCTGATCTCAGGCGTCAGGTTTTGCAGCCCCAGTCTTTCCGCGATTTCCGCGAGAGTCATTTACTTTCCTCCGCTGGAGGCCCGGGCCGCGACTGCTTGGCGGCCGGTTCGTTATCCATCCTTTGCCGCACGCAAGCATCGAGCTGGGCACGCCCCAGAACAATGTCCTCGGCCAGTGCTGCGCAGGTCGGCGCTCCACAAATGCCGCAATTGCTGCCGGGGAGGCTGCGGCGCAGTTTATCAATCCTGGCCAACTTCTGAATGGCGCGCGTCATGTCCGCGTCCAGCCGCAGCCCGTGCCGTGGCTCCAGCGGAACCGCACGTCGCACCGCCCTCGCCCGCGGATCGGGTTTGGCCGGCGCCAGGGCCCAGCGATATTGGGCCACGCTGGCGACTTCCGTAAACAGCGGCGATCCAAAACAGCCCGCAAAACAGGCATACGGCTCGATTACCGTGATGTCGGTCAGCAGCCCGTCCTCCAGCCGTTCCAAAACCTGCCGCACTTTGTGGATTCCAGTCACGCGCAAGACGCCCAGCGGGTCCGGAGCGGCCGGCGTTGACCCCGTGTCGGCGGAGCGGCCTGTTCCCCGCTTTAAGCGCGGGTGCAACACGGCCGCGAACGTCGCCGGCAGCACCGCCAGAACGTGGGACCGCTTTTCCACCGGTCTGTCGCGGGACCGCACAATCGTCAACTGGCACGGGCAGGGTACCAGCGACAGCAGCCTGCGATCCTCGCCGACCACGCTCTCATAGGCGGCCTCTTGGGCTGAAAGAAACGGGGCCACGTGCGGCAGCAGCGACGGGAAGCGCAACTGAATCAGGTTCACAACCGCCGGGCACACGGGTGAGATCACAGGGCGGACGCGCGTCTCGCCGGCCGCGTATTGCATGACGGCCTTACGTAGCGCGCTTTCCCAGGCCGCCGTTACATGGATATCCGAGAAGCCCAGGTACGCCAGCTCAGTTAGGACTTGCCCCGCAGTAATACCCGCCCCGAACTGCACCAGGCTCACCGGAGGCAGTATGAGGATGGAACCGGGGGATGGCTTAAGCTCTTCGCCCGCGGACCGCAGACCCCACGCACCGCTTGGGCACGCGGCAATGCACTCGGTGCAGTCAATGCACAAGTAATCCAGGATCTCAGGCTTGCCCCGCAGCACCCGCAGTGCCTGCGTCGGGCAAGCCCGCAGGCAATGCAGCGATCGGCGGCATTTTTCGGCCTCAACCCGGATCGAGAACTGCCCGGCGCCGTACAGCGCCTGCGGACGTAGGTGAATCGTGAAACTGACGCGGGTGCCGCGTCCGGCCGCCGATTCGATCGCGAAATGATCGCTGTTTTTTTTGATATTCGGCAGGCCCATGCCTGCGCCGAAGCCGAGTTCGCGGGCCTTGGCCGAAGCAGTTGAGAAGCCCGGCTTCATGGCCTGTTCCACGTCGGGAATGCCGGGCCCGGTATCGATCACGTCGACCCGCAATTCGTGCTCGTCCAGTTCCGCCCGCAGTTCGCCGCCGTGCGAGTGAATTACCACATTCATCTCGGCTTCGTAGGCGGCCACCATGGCGCGCCTGACAACCGCCGGATCCGCCCCGATTTTCTTAAGTTGTTCTTTGATCTGGCGCGAGGCCGTCCCACCCGTTTCGTAATTGCCCCCCTCGATCTGGTACGAGACGGAGGTCACGGCAAATGGTCTTCCTCCGCAAGGCAGCGGTAAATCCGGCCGCAGGTTTCAAATAGCCCGCAGGACGAAACCAGGATGGCGGTTCCGTGTTCGCGGGCGCTGCGGAGCATCGTCTCGTCGGGCATCTGGCTGTTCACCAGGCAGATGCAGGGCACGTCGAGGAGACCGGCCATCATGGTGAGCTGTCCGCTGGCGAGGTTGGTCACCATCAACACGTGCTCGCTGGCCGCATTGAGCAGATCGCTGATGCGATCACCGGCGTAAACCTGGTCGGCAGCGACATTTAGCGTCTTGCCGGGCGTCAGGAGCCGGGCTCCGATTTTCTCTGCCAAAGTGGCCAGCTTCATTAAGAACTCCAGTCTCGGTTCGCGGGTCTGCTCACGGCAGGGGCTTCGCGGGTCTGCTCACGGCAGGGACCTGGACATTATCCGCCCTTATCGAGCGGATACAAGCAAGCGGTACGCCAGGATGGGTGAAAATGGGGCCGGTCAGCGCCTTGGGATAACAGCGCGGAATTGCGCGCGGAATTTCGCGCAGTAGCAGAGCCGGGGCGTGTCGCCCCGGGTACCGCCGGTAGCGCGGGGCCCACGTTTACCGGCGAGCACTAGCCCGGCCCTGGGTACCGCCGGCCGTCCTCACCTGGGCGACGCGCCCCCGCCCTCAGCGAGCGCCGCCCGGTAGGCTTCCAGCGCGGCCGGAAACGGCCCGAGGGCTCGCTCGAAAATGCCCAGCGAATACGCGATCGCCAAGCCGTAATTCGTGATCGGAACGCCGGCGCGGCGGCACTTCAAGATTCGCGAAAGCACCTCGCGCCGGTTCTGAACGCAGGCGCCGCAGTGAATCACGAGCTTGTACTCGGCCAGGTCGGGCGGGAAGTCGTGCCCCTGAGTCGTGGTGAATTTGAGCTCGTCGCCCACGTACTGCGTTAGCCAGCGCGGGATCTTCACCCGGCCGATGTCCTCGCCGATCGGGTGATGCGAGCAGGCCTCGGCGATGAGGATGCGATCGCCGGGTCGCAGCCGGTCGATGGCGGTCGCGCCGCGTACCATCTCCGTCAGGTCGCCCTTGAAGCGTGCGAAGAGGATAGAAAAGGACGTCAGCGGCACCTCGGGCGGAGTATCCGCCGAGACCTTCAGGAACGCCTGCGAATCTGTCACGACCAGCGCGGGCGGGCGCCGCAGTCGGTCAAACGCCTCGCGCAGCTCTCGTTCCTTCACAACCATGCAGAAAGCTTCGTGGTCGAGCAGGTCGCGAATCGTCTGCACCTGCGGCAGGATCAGTCGCCCCTTCGGCGCTTCCTTGTCGATGGGAACGACGAGTAGTGCCAGCTCGCCGGGCGGAACGAGGTCGCCGATGATCGCCGGCGTGTTGACAAAGTCGTCCGGCGCGGAACGGATCAGGGCTTCGCGCAAATCTGCCAGTCCATCACCACGGCCGGCGACCGTCTGGACGTGCCGAATTTTCCGTTCGTTCAGCCGCGCCAGGACCTCGGGCGACGGCGACGCCAAGTCACATTTGTTGAAAACCGCAATTGCCGGGACATTCCGCCCGGCCAGTTCGTTCAGAATGCCTTCTTCGAAAGCGCCCCACTCGCCGGCCTCGGCAACGATCAGGCCGACGTCCGTGCGGTCGAAAATCCGGCGCGTCCGCTCAACACGCTGCTGCCCGAGCGCGCCAATGTCGTCCACGCCGGCCGTGTCGATGAACAGCACCGGCCCGATGGGCAGCAATTCCATCGGCTTTTCGACCGGGTCGGTAGTTGTGCCGGCGCAGGCCGAGACTATCGACACTTCCTGCCGCGTGAGCGCGTTCAGCAAGGATGACTTGCCGACGTTGCGGCGGCCGAAGATGCCGATGTGCAGTCTGAGACCTTTGGGTGCGTTTTGCATCGAATTTCACCGCAGGGGATACAGAAGGTACAGAGGAATAGCGGTTGTGTGCTTCAGGTTCACTCTGGCTTAGCGTCCTTTGCGCTCGGCTGTCTCGGCGGTTGCCTTGACCGGCCTGTGGCTGGTTGCCGTATTCACCTTGCGAGGCGCGTAACGGCCTCAGGGGATAATAGCTCGTCGGACGGAGCTTCCGTGAGCAAGCCGCATTCCACGTCGGTTTCGCAGAGGCCGCAGCCCAGGGGGTGAGCGACGGCCGCAAGCTGGTGTGCGGCTTCGCCGATAGCGTACGTGCGGCTTCGCCGATAGGGTAATTGATCCTGAATCGCTGCAATTCCCTCAGCGACTCCGCCGCCGAGGGCCGAGCTGCGGCGGGCTCGCTAACAGGTGCTGCGACTTGGACAGTAACGTGTCAAACCTCGAATGCGACTTCTATGAGGGCAGCAGCCCGCCTGAGACGGATGCGGCTGTGAATCCCGGCGCGGCGGCGCGCCCTTACATCGGCATCCTGTTCGATTGCTGCGGCGTGTACGTGCGGGTTTACCGCCGCCCCGAGCAGAACGAGTACACCGGCCGGTGCCCGAATTGCCTGCGCCCCGTCAAAGTCCGCGTCGCACCCGACGGCACCAACTCGCGCATTTTCCGCGCAAGATAGGAAGAGCGTTTTCGAAGATGCGCAGCGAAGCGGGGTGGCGCCCGGGCTCATCTCCGTTGTGCTGCGCCGGGCGAGTTGGGCGGCCTTCTTGACACCCCGGGTGGGGGGCTTAACGTACAAGGCGGGAAGGGCCTTGCGTGCCCGCGCCTGGCGCCGCTAAACGAGTGGCATGCCCGCGCTAAGAGCTTGGGCATGGCACCCACGCCGGGTGCCCCGCGGGCGTAGGTGTAGAAGAGACGGGCAGTCTGTTGAACCGGGGCCAGATGGCTTCGCCGCCGGTTCTGATGTCGCCGAGAAGGAAACCGGTTCTGATGGCGCCGGTTCTGATGGCGCCGATGAGGCGACCGGTTCTGATGGCGCCGATAAGGAGATCTGACGTGCGGTCTGACATGCAGCGCTTTTGGAAGGTGTTCGCCCCGCTGTCGTGCGGAGGGATAACGCTGGGCTTGCTTGACGCGTTCGGCATGTTCTATTGGTCGAACATCTTGGTCGAAGTGCTCTCGTCGCTGTTTATAGCTCTGTTCGGCGCCTTTTTGGGCCAGCAGGCCGGCGGGCTGTTTGCCTAACCAGCCGGCGCAAAACGGAGAGCTGGCCGCAGAGCGGAGCTTTGTACGGCGCGCCGCGAAGTTGAGCTTCGCACGGGCGAATAATCTTGAAACGACCCCGGCTGGCGGGTGTCCACGACGCCGGGCCGGTTACCTCATTAAGGGAGATGGACATGCAGCTACCCGGCATTCCGGGCATACCCGGCGCGATGGAAGACCCGGTTCTTCGCGAAAAGGCGGAAAAAGAGGCCGAGCGCCTACTTGAGGACCTGAAGAAGGAAGTTAAGGCGGACATCAAGGACATCGGCACCCTCCGCAAAGAGCTGCACATCACCGTGCCGGCCAAGGTCATCGCCGACCACCTCGACCACAACTATGACGAGCTGCGCCACGACGCGATCGTGCCCGGCTTCCGCAAGGGCCACGCTCCGCGACGGCTGATCGAAAAACGCTTCGGGAGCGAGGTGCGTGAATCGCTGACGACCTCCATCGTCGGACAGTCTTACTTCGCGGTGACCGACAAGCACGAGCTGGACGTGCTGGGCGAGCCGTTGTTCCGCATCGAAGCCGGCGAAGAGGGCGTCAAGCTCATGGAGTTCGACGAGGCCCTGCAGCACATGAAGCTGCCGGCCGAGGGCGATTTCGACTACGTGTGCGAGATCGAGGTCAAGCCGACGTTCGAGTTGCCGAAACTCGAGGGTATTCAGGTCGCGTCGCCTGAGATCGAGATCACCGACCAGATGATCGCTGACGAGATGCTGCGGCAGCGCAAGTTGCGCGGGCGGTTCGAGCCGCAGGTTGAAGGTGGAGCCGAGCGCGGCGACCTGGTCATTGCGGATGTCGTTTTGATGGTGGACGACAAGGAGATCAAGACCGAAGAGAACGTGCAGCTCGGCGTGCGGCCGGCGGCGCTGGACGGGGTGCAGGTGCCGGATCTGGACAAGGTGTTGGAAGGCGCCAAGCCGGGCGAGACGCGCGAGGCGACCTGCACGATTCCGGATGATTACGAGCGGGCCGACATTCGCGGTCAGAAGGGGCGATTTACTTTCCGCATTCACGAGCTGAAGCGGCTGGTACCGATGCCGATGGACGAGTTCCTGCAGCGCTCGGGGTTCGATAAGGAAGCCGACGCGACTGATTACTTCCGCATGATGATGGAGCGCGACCGCGACGAGATGATCGAGCGCGCCAAGCGCGCCCGGGTCGAGGCTTACCTGCTGGAGAAGACGAGCCTCGACCTGCCTGAGAAGCTGTCCGCGCGGCAGATTGACCGGGCGGTGGTGCGCCGCATGATCGAGCTGCGGCAGCGCGGCGTGCCTGAGGACGAGGTTCTGGCGCGGGCGGACGAGCTGCGCAGCTCGGCCAAACAGGACGTAACGCGCGAACTGAAGCTCGGGTTCATCCTCGAAAAAGCGGCCGAGAAGCTCGAAATTGAGGTTACAGACGAGGAAGTCAACACGGCCATCGCGGCGATGGCGCGGCGTTACAACCGCCGGTTCGATCGCGTGCGCGACGAGTTGCAGCAGCAAGGGCTGTTGTCGCAGCTCGCCGAACGAATCCGACAGGACAAGACCGTGTCTCAGCTTCTGGAGAAGGCCCAGGTGACCGGCGTAAAGCCGGGGCCGGAGTCGGCGGCGGAGCCCACCTGAAGCTCGGATAAGATCAGGCCGATAAAAAACCCGGGATGAGCCGCGATCTCGGCGCTATGAGTATGATGTAATACCGAAGGAGACCGCATGGCATATTGGCCGCCAGTTGAACGCCCGCGGATGCAGTCGCAGATGCAATACCAGCGACAGATGGGCCTCAACGAACTGCTGCTTGAGAACCGCATCATTTTCTTAGATCTGCCGCTCGACCCGAACGTGACGATCAATGCGAGCACGGTTTGCTCGCATGTGATCAAGAGCATGTTGTACCTGCAGTCGATCAAGCGCGACCAGGACATTCACCTGTACATCAACTGTCCCGGCGGCGATATCGACGACACGCTGGCGATCTACGACACGATGCAGTTCCTCAACTCCGAGATCGCGACTTACTGCGTCGGGGCGGCCAGCAGCGGGGCGGCCCTGATTCTGGCGGCGGGCACGAAGGGCAAGCGCTACGCTCTGCCGCACGCCAAGGTCATGATCCATCAGCCGTGGGGCTACATGGGCGGCCAGGCGGCGGACATGCGCATTCAGGCCGACGAGATTCTGAAAGTGAAGAAGACGATTACCGAGATTCTCGCCCGCTGCACCGGCCGGTCGTCCGAACAAATCGCCAAGGACATCGAGCGCGACCGGTACATGACCGCGGAGGAAGCCAAGGAGTATGGGCTGATTGACGAGATTCTCGAAGAAAGCAAACCCAAGAAGGGCAAGAAATAACCAGGAGCGCCGCGTTTCATGAACAACCAGTTGATTCCGATCGTGATCGAGCGCGAGGGGCGCGCCGAACGCGCGTACGACATCTACTCGCGGCTGCTGAAGGACCGCATCATCTTCCTCGGCGACGAAATCACGCCCGAGCTGACGAATGTCGTGATCGCCCAAATGCTGTTTCTGGCGAACGAGGACAGGAACGCGGACATTCACCTGTACATAAATTCGCCCGGCGGGGCGGTTTACAGCGGCATGGGCATTTACGACACGATGCAGTTCGTGCCGTGCCCGGTCGCGACTTACGTGATCGGCGTGGCGGCCAGCATGGGGGCGGTGCTGGCGGCGGCCGGCCGGCCGGGCAAGCGGTTCGTGCTGCCGCACTCGCGGACCATGATTCACCAGCCCCTGGGGCAGTCGCGCGGGCCGGCCACCGACCTGAAGATTGAGCTCGACGAGATGCTGCGGACGCAGGAACACCTGTACCGCGTGCTGGCCAAGCACACCGGCAAGCCGATCGAGCAGATTGCGGCCGATTGTGACCGCAACAACTGGATGGACGCCGAGCAGACGGTTGCGTACGGGCTGGCGGACAGCATACTGGAGCAGATGCCGGACAAGCCGGCGCTGCGCGCGACGCCGCCGGAGCAGAGCTAGGCCGATTCGAAGCGCCAACGGCCGCCAGCGATCGGCCCCGAAGCGCCAATGAGCGCCCAACAATCCGAGCCCGCAGCGCCAGCGAGGGCCGGCGATCTGAGCCCGAAGGGCAAACGGCGACTTGAGCCGATGCAGGACGAGGATAGGGAGTTGATCGCGAGTATTTTGCTGCGGTGGCGCGTTGCGGGCATTCTGGTGCTCGGGTTAGCCGCCGCGTTCCTTACAGCTTGCTGGTCGCCGCCGGATACCGCCGGGCAACGCGAGATTCAAGCCCAGCGCGAACTCATCATCAGGCAAAACGAGCAGCTCGCCCGCCAAAAGGCCGAGATTGATGAGCTGACGAAGCAGCTCGCAGCGGCGCGCGGCTTCACGAATGAAGATCTGCAAAACGCCTTCTATCCCACCAAGCTGGTGATTGCCCCGCTCTCCGGAGGCTATGACATCGACGGCCGGCCGGGGGATGAGGGCGTCGTGCTCTATCTGCAGCCCGTGGATGCGGCGGGCGACGTTCTGAAGGTGGCGGGGGAGTTTCACATTCAGCTTTACGACCTGGCGAATCCGCCGGCCGAGAACTTGATCGGTCAGTACGTCATTCCGGTCGAGCAGGCCCGCGATTTGTGGTACGGCAAGCTGATGACGAATCA
>JAAYXS010000586.1 GCA_012515775.1 Phycisphaerae bacterium | reverse complement strand
GTATTCTCCTTTCACGGATAAGACCGGTCCGAAGAATCTTCTCAAAAGAGCCTGAACGGCCTCTGAATTGAGACTGACCTTACGTTAAGCCACTCTAAGATTGCCGAATGATTCCGATTCTGTGAGATTTCCGCTTGCGAGCGTGTAGTATCTGCCGGTCTAATCGGAGCTCGTTCGGCAGCGAAGGCAACCGAGGCTGCGGCCTCCGGTAGCTGCTGGCCGCTTACTAGGTATTGGCCGTCTATTAGGTAATCAGTCCGTTCGCGAATGCACCGACCGGTTCGAAAAACAGAACGCCCGGCGTCTCGTCCCGCGCGCAGGCATGCGCGACAGCCGCGCACGGACGCCGGCCGCAGTGCCCCAACGCGCGGCTGGGATCATGTGGCGAGTTGGTATGACCGGCTGGTGGGAGACGAGGGCTCGGATTATCACCGCCACGTCATTCTGCCGGCGGCGCTGCGTCTGCTGGATCCGCAGCCGGGCGAGCAATTGCTGGATTTGTGCTGCGGACAGGGCGTGCTGGTGCGCGCCCTGCTTGCGGCGAACCCCAAGCTGGTCGTCGGAGTGGATGCCAGCCCCAAGCTGATCGCCGCCGCCAAAGCTCGCGGCGGGGCTGATCAGCGGGTGCGATTCGTCGTGCGCGACGCTCGCCGCCTGGGCGACTTGGCGGCCGCGCAGTTCGATGCCGCGGCCTGCGTGATGGCGGTTCACGACCTCGAGGCCATCGATGAGCTGTTCGCCCAAATGTCGCGCGCTCTGCGCCCGGGCGGGCGCGCCGTGGTCATTCTTCTGCACCCGTGCTTCCGAATTCCGCGCCAGTCAGATTGGGGCTGGGACGAGACTAAGAAAACCCGTTACCGGCGCATCGACCGCTACGCGTCCCCGCTGAGCATCCCCATCGCCACTCATCCCGGCCGCGACCCGCAGCAGCATACGCTTTTTTACCACCGGCCGCTGGCCGATTACATCAACGCCCTCGGGCGGGCCGGTCTGGCCATCATCGCTTGCGAAGAGCTGCTCACGCATCGCCGTGCGGAGCCCGGCAGCCACAGCCGCGCCGAAAACCGGGCCGCTCAGGAGTTTCCTCTCTTTGTGGCTCTGAAGGCGATCAAGGGCGCGTCCAGTTGAACGCCGTCTGTGCGATGGGCATTCCGGTTAAGCGCCGCCTACAATGACGCCGTGCTAACCATCGGCCCGCTGCAATTCGATCTGCCGGTCGTCCAGGCCGCGCTGGCCGGCTATAGCGACGCCCCAATGCGCCGCATCGCCCGCCGCCTGGGCGCCCCGTACGCCCTGCGCGAAGTCGTACTGGACAAAATCGTCATTCAACCCGGCAAGCGGCAGCGCGAAACGCTGGCACTGAACCCCGATGACCACCCCATCGGCGGACAGCTCATGGGTTCCCAACCTGAGCAAATCGCCGCGGCCGCTGAAATCATGGTCCGCAGCGGCTTCGACGTAATCGACCTCAACTTCGCCTGCCCGGTCAAGAAGGTGCTCGGCCGCTGCCGCGGCGGATACCTGCTCTCGGACCCGCAGACCGCTATCGAGGTTTTACGTCGCGTGCGGGACGCCCTGCCGGCCGCCATCCCGCTCACGCTGAAGCTCCGCCGCGGCATGGACGACTCGGCCGAGAGCGAACGCAACTTCTTCCATATTCTGGACGCCGCCCTGGAGCTGAACATCGCCGCCGTTACGGTACACCCACGCACTGTGCGGCAGCGTTACGTCGGCCCGAGCGACTGGTCGTTTCTGGCGCGCGTCAAACGTTACGCGGGCCAGCGCACCATCATCGGCAGCGGCGACCTGTTCACTGCCGAGGACATCGCCGCCATGTTCGCCCAAACCGGCGTCGACGGTGTCAGCATCGCGCGCGGCTGCATCGGCAACCCGTGGATATTCAACGCAGCGCGCGCCCTTCTGCGCGGCGATCCCGCCCCGCCACCGCCCAGCGTCGCCGAGCAGGGACGCGTCATCCGCGAACACTACGCCCTGGCCACCGCCGAATACGGCGAGCGGCGTGCCCCGGCCGTGATGCGAAAATTCGGCATCAAGTATGCCGAGCTGCACCCGTTCTATCGCGAGGTCCGCGACGACTTCGTCCGCAGCGGCGACGAACGAAGCTGGTCGGCCATCCTCGACCATTGGTACGACCCCACGCGCGTCTGGCCGCCCGCCAGAGAAAAGAAAGGCCCCGGCGCGTTGATCGCGGCGGGAGCGCGGCAGTAATTTGCCAGGTAAGGTCGGGTCCTTCCACCGTCGACTCAGATCGAGTCTCCAACTGACTGCCTTGCGCCTTTTTCACTATTATCGGGCATCCAAATGTGTAAGACCGCCAATGAAGCCTAATCGATAGTTTGCGCGTATTCCCTCCCGCACCGCCGCCACTCCTCGTTTTTGGCGGTCTTGGCGCTCTTGGAGTCTTGGCGGTTGCCTTGCGTCGCACTGCCAACCATTAAAGCCTTGCCTTTCTCACGCAAAAACCGCTAGACTGGTCAAATCTGGAGAAGAAGGCCTGCCCGACCGTGCGCGCAACGGCCGGCGCTCTGTTGTGCCGCCGCGCCGCGTCTGGCGAACTACTGAACCTGACTGAGGGCGAAAGATGAATCCACGACGCATCCACTTTTCGGCGGCCCTGTTCGGAATTCTGATGGGTGTCCTGCCG
>JAAYXS010000082.1 GCA_012515775.1 Phycisphaerae bacterium | reverse complement strand
CGGTCGACGGATCAATGCATGCCGGGCTGGAATGGGCCAGCCGCTTCGAGATGGGGGATGGAAAGACCCGTGCAGTAGACGGGGTATTTGACGAGGTGGTGCAGCAAGTCCGCTCGTATCTGCGCGGACGTACGCTGCACGATCTACTGGGCGAGCAGAAACCGCTCCCGAGCATGGCACATCTAAGCTAGGTTATGGGACCGATACGTGCCGGGTTGCCCACGCTTTCAAATTAAAAAAAAGGCGTGCGGCACCCCGGTGGGTATTGGCGCGGTCTGAGGGTGCCGCAGCGAGTGGAAGCAAGTTCAGTTTTGAAAAGCACTTACGAAAATCGTAAGCTTTTGTGGCTAATGCCACATGCTCATCACACCTCAAAGTATAACAAACGCTCAGGTAGTTTCAACCACCTTACGCGACAATTTGTACGAAAATCCGTCACCCACCAATTTTTCCCGGCTGGGATGCCGCGGGAGCGGTTTCTGACCAGCTCCTGATAACGTCCAATAAATAAATCCACTCCGAATCAGCACCCGCCCCAGAATAACTTTCCAGCAGCCGCTCAGCAGCCTCACGCGCCCCGGCCGCCATCGTGATCGCCGCTTCCACCAGCACCGTCTCGGCCGGCCACGCCTCATTTTTCAGCCGCTCGATGGCCCAAAGCGTGCGCTCGAACGCTCGCGCTTGCGGAATTTCCCGGCCTGTTCGGGCCTGGCCCACGCTCGCGATGGCGCGTTCGGTGTCGCCGTTGCGCAAAGCGATCACCGCGCGCCCCAGGCAGCCGAGTTGGTTGTCGCTTTCGTGTGTCAACAAATCGCCGATCGCCGCTTCCGCGCCGCTTTCTCCGGCGATGGCAAGCGACCAAGCCCGAAAAGATAGCAGCTCGCGCCGCCCCGGCTGCACCTGCACAGCGTGGTCCCACATCAGAGCCGCTTCACGGAGCTTGTTCGTTCGAATGCTGACCCATTGATACCCGCGCAGCGCCTCGTAGTACCAGTCAAACCACCGATACGCGACCGGGTACGCCCGGATCAGTTGTTCGTAAACCGCGGCCGCTTCCTGCCAGTGCTCGCTGCGGAAGTGGTACTCCGCCAAAACGAGTCCGGCGAGAGCGTTCTGCGGATCGGCATTCAGAACCTGCATGACTAACTCGTACCCGCGCTCTCCCTTGCCCTCTCGAATTTCGCAACGCGCCAGGCCGATATCGGCGATCGCGAGTTCGCGGTGATAGCGCACCGGCAGTTCGCCCTTCAACGCCACCGCCTGCCGGAACTTCGGAAACGCCAAATCGGCTCTTTCCAGGTTGAACAGCAGCAACCGCCCGTAATTCGTGTAGTGCGTCGCTTGTGTGAGTGCGTCGGCCGGCAGAAGCTGCTCGCAACGTTCAAACGCCTTCGTTGCCTGCTCGAAATCCTCCAGGCCAACGTAAGCGTGGGCCAGGCGCACCCAGGTGCGATAGTTCTCAGGCTCGAGTCTTAGCGCCGCTTCGGCCTGCGTCAGAGCGTCGCGGTACTGCCTGAGATCCGCGAAGGCGGCGGAGACCCGGCGGTGAAAAGGCGCCAGGTCCGACGCACGCGGAAAAAAGCGTTCCAAGCAGGCCGTTGCGGCCGCCTGCCTCAACGTGAGCAACCGCTGTGAGAGAAAGTATTCCGCCTGCGTCTGGCCGGCGGGTACCTGCGCGAGGTCGTCGGCGGTGAGCGCATGGCCGCGGGCGAAGTTGTACTGCGCCGACAGGCCTTCCAAGGCGCGCGGATCGCCGGGATAGAGCTGCACGACTCGCTGACCGTTCGCCACCGGCCGGCGGCAGATGCGGACGACCGGCTGATTCAGCAGCAACAGGACGGCGGCGATGACCGCGGCGAAGAGGGTAACCGATTTCGGCCTGAACGGGATTTGGGCGGCGTTGCTGTTAAGCGTCACGACGGCGGCGCTGAGCACCAGCATCAGCCCCATCAGGGGTTGGTACATGTAGCGGTCGTTGGCTGCCGCTTCGCGCGCTCCGACCAAGCCGACCACGGGCAGGAGCAGCGCCCAAAACCACGCCCAGCCGATGGCGATGGGGCGCTGATTCGGGCGGCGCCAGACCCATACGGTCCATGCCACCGTCGCCAGGCCGAGCGCCAGGCCCACCCATACGCGCGGATTGCTCCAGTTGGTAAGCGGGTCCGGCAAGTACCACGGCGAAAGCCAGGCCGGTACGAGTAGATTGCGGAAATAAATCCATACCGCCAGGGCACTGCGCGACACCGGATCGCCGAACAGCCCCTCGGAGGCGTCCTGAATGAGGCCGGACTGCAAGCTTGTCCAGTATGCGGCCGCGCCGAAGAGCGCGCAAATCCCGGCGATCACGTAAATTCGCGGCGACTTCAGCATCGCACGCCAGCCGACGAGCCAGAGTTCCAACGCGGCCGCCACGAGGACCCAGCCGGCCAGGACTTTCGACAACATCGCGGCAATCAGACAGAGTGTGGCCGCCAGAAAGAGCACGGGACGGCGCTTCTCTATGGAGCGAACGTGCAGCAGCAGTGCCGCCAGGGCGAAAGTCGCCGCCAGCAGGTGCGTGCGTCCCATGTCAGCGGCCCAGGCGCCGACCAGCATCGGGTGCAGCGCCCAAATCAGCGTGGCTGCCCAAGTTACGACCAGGAGCGTGCCGCGCTGCGCGGCCGGGCACATGCGGCCCAGCAAAACGTAGAGCGTTGCCCACAGCAAAAGGGCGTTAATGGCGTGCAGCGTGACGTCGGCCACGCGGAAGAAGAGGGCTGAGCTCCCCGTCAAAGTCCATTGCAGGGCGTACGTCAGTATGGGGAGCGGCTGGTACAGGTCCTCGTCCGGCGGAAATTGGAAGATCAGCGCCAGGCGCTGCCCCAACGTATCAGGTGTGAGGCCGGCGCCGGTCACGGCTGAGTTATTCACGATGAAGATGTGCTCGTCACCCGGCAACCAGGGTGCGTTGACAAGCGGCAGTCCGGCGACGAGGATTGCCAGCACGACCACCGCGGCCAGCGTGAAAATTGTTCGCGGTTTCGGGGCCGTCGAGAGGGCCTTCGCGGCGTCCGCGGGGAGAGAGGCTTCAGTCAAACTCATGTGAACGTTATGGCCGGGGCAAGCACGAGCCGCAAGTGGCCCGAGCGGCCGGGTTTCGCTGACCGTCGTTGACTAAGATTACAATGGTGGCGCCAAGTGGCGAGCGGTGAACACATTAGGGGGCTTGGAGAGCCTTATGCTGCCCGGCACGAGAAACGGAAGCGCGGATCTGACCCGGCTGGTCGAAAAGAGGCTGCGAACTTGGCGGGCGGCGCCCAGGCCTCCCGTGCCCAGGGGCGCCCCGCGGCCCGAAGTTTACGACTTCGTGACCATCTCGCGCATGGTCGGGACTAATGGTTACGGCTTGGCCGCGGCTTTGGGCAAACGGCTGGGCTGGCCGGTGTTCGATCGCGAAATCCTGCATGTGATGGCGCGCGATGACCGGCTGCGTGAGAGGCTATACGAGGAGCTGGACGAGCGCGACGTTGGTTGGATCGAGAACATGCTGCGGTGGCTGCTCGAGGAGGGCATCCATAAGGAGCGCTACTTCCATCGGCTGAGCGAGACCATACTGGCGTTAGCCCGGCAGGGGCCGGCGATTTTCCTGGGACGCGGGGCGGATCTGATCCTGCCGCGCGAACGGGGCTTGCGGGTCAGCCTGGTTGCCCCGCTCGAGTTCCGCATCCGCAACATCGCCGTTCGTGAAGGTTTGAGCGAGCCTGCGGCGCGGAAACACGTAACGCGCGTGCAGGCACAGCGCGACAAGTTCTTGCGCACCCATTTCGGTGCCCGCCTCGAGAACCCGGCGCGACATGACCTGGTCATCAACGTGGCGGCCATCCCCGCCTCCACGGCAATCGAACTCATCAGCATGACGCTGCGCTTGCAGGGTGTGGTACGATAACCGAACGGAGCCGGGGCGCGTCGCCCCGGAGTCGTCCGGGAAGTGAAAGAGGCGGCCCTTTCGGGTGACGCGCGCACTCCCGGCGAAGAGGCGACCGAACGGCCCCGCAAAGCTGGAGTGAGCATATGGACGAGGCTACCCTGGCGAGTTGGATGCGCAACGAGTCGGCCAGAATCCGCGATCTGGCCAGTGAGCTGCGTGAACACGTAACTACAATCCCGCCCCGAAGCCGCGAGCCCTGGCTGAAGGAATTGGCTCTCCGTTTCGACCACCTGAAGGCCCATCTGTACCGCATGATGGCTATCGAGGAAGAAGACGGCTACCTCACGCCGGTGATCGAACACCGCCCCGGCCTGACCGGCGCGGTCGAGGCACTGCGGCACGAGCACGACGAGCTGCGCTGGCTGACGGAGAACCTCGCGGAAACCGTTCGCAACCTCAAACCCGAGGACAACCTCATCCT
>JAAYXS010000585.1 GCA_012515775.1 Phycisphaerae bacterium | reverse complement strand
GCTACAAGGTCGTGTTCCGCGAAGAGCACATCGTGACGCGGATTGACGCCTCGGCGCCGTTCGAATTGCAGGAGTACTATCGCCACCCGGAGCGCTATCGCGGCGTGTTCTTCCAGTACGTCCCGCACATGAGCCTGCTGGTGAACTGCATCTACTGGGAGGAGAAGTACCCGCGCCTCATCACGCGCGAACAGTTCAAGGAATTATGGAGCGCCGGGCAGCCGCGGCTGCGCGTCGTCGGCGATATTTCGTGCGACATCGACGGCTCGCTGGCCTGCACCACGCGTGCGACCGATCCGGCTGCGCCGGTTTACGTGTACGATCCCTTTACCGGTGAGACGGTTGATGGCGTTGCGGGCCGCGGTCCCGTCGTGCTCGCGGTCGATTTTTTGCCGTGCGAGCTGCCGATCGACGCGTCAAACTACTTCAGCCGTGCCCTCAAGCCGTTCATCCCCGCCCTGGCGCGGGCGGATTTTTCCGCACCGCTGCCTGAAAGCGGGCTGCCGCCAGAGTTGCAGCGAGCGACTATTGTGTACCGCGGACGGCTGACGGAGGCTTACCGCCACCTGGAACAACACTTGCATCCGAGTTGAAGCCGACGTGGGATGCGAAGCGGCAGAATTCCACTGGTTTATCGGCCGTGATCCACCGTGATCCATAGCCTCAGGAGGCAATCAATGAAACGAGTTCTCGTGCTGGGTGCGGGCCTGGTCAGTCGCCCGCTGGTTCGCTATCTGCTCAATAACGACTTCCAGGTTACCGTCGCCAGTCGCACCGTCAGTAAGGCCGAGGCGCTGGTTGGCGGTCACCCGCGCGGCCGCGCAGCCGATGTGCTGGCCGACGATCACGAGAAGCTCGAAAGGTTGGTCAAGGATCACGACCTGGCGATCAGCCTGTTTCCGGCGCCGCTGCACCCGGTGGTGGCCGAATGCTGCCTGCGGCACAAGAAGCACATGGTCACGACGTCCTACATCAGCCCCAAGATGCGGGGTTTTGAGGAGGCGGCGCGCAAGGCCGATCTGATTCTGCTCAATGAAATCGGCCTGGATCCGGGCATCGACCACATGTCGGCCATGCGCGTGATCCACGGAGTGCGGCAGCGCGGCGGGGACGTGGTGAGCTTCAAGTCGTATTGCGGCGGCCTGCCGGCGCCTGAGGCGAACGACAATCCGTGGGGTTACAAGTTCTCGTGGGCGCCGCGCGGCGTCTGCACGGCCGGCAAGAACGCGGCCCGCTATCGCGAGAATGGCAAGCAAATCGACATCCCGGGGCCGGAGCTGTTCCTGAACCATCACGCGGTGCCGGTGCAGGGCGTGCCCGGGCACACTGAGCTGGAAGGCTATCCTAACCGCGATTCGCTGATCTACCTCGATCTCTACGGTCTGAAGAACGTCGAGACGATGTTCCGCGGCACGCTGCGTTATCCCGGCTGGTGCAAGACTCTGAAAGCGGTGGTTGACCTGGGCATGCTGGATGAGAGCCCGGTCACGTATGCGAAGGGCACGATGTTCGCGCAGTGGACCGCCGGGCTGATCAAGGCCGATTCGCCGGTGAACATTCGCGCCAAGGTCGCCAAGTTCTTGAAGATGGACGAAAAGGCCAATCCGCTCGAGCGTATGGAGTGGCTGGGACTGTTCTCGAACGATCCGTTGCCGATCATCGGGCAGCAGACCACCGTGCTCGATATTCTGGCGACGCGCATGAACCAGAAGATGCCCTACGCCCCGGGCGAGCGCGACATGGTCGTGCTGTTGCATCGCTTCGTGGCCCGTTTCCCGGGCAAGCCCGACGAACATATCAGCTCGACGCTGATCGATTTCGGGCAGCCCGACGGCGATACGTCCATGGCCCGCACGGTCAGCCTGCCGGCGGCCATCGCCACGCGGCTCATCCTGACCGGCCGCATCGTCGAGCGCG
>JAAYXS010000584.1 GCA_012515775.1 Phycisphaerae bacterium | reverse complement strand
GCTACAAGGTCGTGTTCCGCGAAGAGCACATCGTGACGCGGATTGACGCCTCGGCGCCGTTCGAATTGCAGGAGTACTATCGCCACCCGGAGCGCTATCGCGGCGTGTTCTTCCAGTACGTCCCGCATCTGAGCCTCCTGGTGAACTGCATCTACTGGGAGGAGAAGTACCCGCGCCTCATCACGCGCGAACAGTTCAAGGAATTATGGGACGCCGGGCAGCCGCGGCTGCGCGTCATCGGCGATATTTCGTGCGACATCGACGGCTCGCTGGCCTGCACGACGCGCGCGACCGATCCGGCTGCGCCGGTTTACGTGTACGACGCCATGACCGGTGAAACCATCGATGGCGTCGCGGGCCGCGGTCCGGTCGTGCTCGCGGTCGATTTTCTGCCGTGCGAGCTGCCGATTGACGCCTCAAACTACTTCAGCCGCACGCTCAGGCCGTTCATCCCGGCCCTGGCGCGGGCGGATTTTTCCGCACCGCTGCCGGGAAGTGGGCTGCCGCCGGAGTTGCAGCGAGCGACTATTGTGTACCGCGGACGGTTGACGGAGGCCTACCGCCACCTGGAACAACACTTGCATCAGGCTTAAGCCGACGTGGGATGCGAAGCGGCAGAATTCCATTGGTTTATCGGCCGTGATCCACCGTGATCCATAGCCTCAGGAGGCAATCAATGAAACGAGTTCTCGTGCTGGGTGCGGGCTTGGTGAGTCGCCCGCTGGTTCGCTATCTGCTCAATCAGTCCGACTTCCAAGTCACCGTCGCCAGTCGCACCGTCAGCAAGGCGGACGCGCTGGTCGCGGGCCACCCGCGCGGCAGCACGACTGATCTGCTGGCCGACGATCACGAGAAGCTCGAACGGTTGATCGAGGACCATGACCTGGCGATCAGCCTGCTGCCGGCTCCGCTGCACCCGGTGGTCGCGGAGTGCTGCCTGCGGCACAGGAAGCACATGGTTACAACGTCCTACGTCAGCCCGAAGATGCGGAGCTTCGACGAGGCGGCGCGCAAGGCCGATCTGATTCTGCTCAATGAAATCGGCGTGGATCCGGGCATCGACCACATGTCGGCCATGCGCGTGATCCACGGCGTGCGGCAGCGCGGCGGTGAGGTGGTGAGCTTCAAATCGTATTGCGGCGGCCTGCCGGCCCCTGAGGCGAACGACAATCCGTGGGGTTACAAGTTCTCGTGGGCGCCGCGCGGCGTCTGCACCGCCGGCAAGAATCCCGCGAAGTATCGCGAAAACGGCAAGCAGATCGACATCCCCGGCCCCGAGCTGTTCCTGAACCACCACCCGGTGCCGGTGCAAGGCGTGCCCGGCCACACTGAGCTGGAAGGCTATCCCAACCGGGATTCGCTGATTTACCTTGATCTCTACGGTCTGAAGAACGTCGAGACGATGTTCCGCGGCACGCTGCGCTATCCCGGCTGGTGCAAGACGCTGAAAGCGGTGGTTGACCTGGGCATGCTGGACGAGAGCCCGGCCACGTATGCGAACGGTACGACGTTCGCGCAGTGGACCGCGGGGCTGATCAAGGCCGATTCGCCGGTGAACATTCGCGCTAAGGTCGCCAAATTCCTGAAGATGGACGAAAAGGCCAATCCGCTCGAGCGTATGGAGTGGCTGGGACTGTTCTCGAACGATCCGTTGCCGATCATCGGGCAGCAGACCACCGTGCTCGATATTCTGGCCACGCGCATGAACCAGAAGATGACCTACGCCCCGGGCGAGCGCGACATGATCGTGCTGCTCCATCGCTTCGTGGCCCGTTTCCCGGGCAAGCCCGAAGAACATATCAGCTCGACGCTGATCGATTTCGGGCAGCCCGACGGCGATACGTCCATGGCCCGCACGGTCAGCCTGCCGGCGGCCATCGCCACGCGGCTCATCCTGACCGGCCGCATCGTCGAGCGCG
>JAAYXS010000583.1 GCA_012515775.1 Phycisphaerae bacterium | reverse complement strand
TTGATTTCGCGCACGACCGTCTCGGTGAAATGCGTCAGTGCGTCGCGAAACGCCCCGTGTACTTGCGGAATGCAACGGAGCGAATACGGATCCTGCACCCGGCCGCAGTCCTTATGCGAGGACAGGATTTCACTGCCCGCCATCCACCGCCGCACGTTTGCTGCGACCGTCTGCGCCCCCGGATGCGGGCGCAATTCGTGCAGCCGCGGGTCCATCGGCCGAATACTGCCGCGGAAGCCTTCCAGCGTCATGCAGCCGATCAAATCCGCCAAATTGGCCAGGCGCGCGGCGCGGACGGCGATATTCGCGGCATAGGCCGACATGAATTGCGTGCCGTTGATCAGGGCCAGGCCCTCCTTGGCTGCCAGCCGCAACGGCTCGACGCCGAGCGACGCGAGCAATTCGCCGGCGGCCCGGGTTTGGCGCCCGCCGTTCGGTCCTGCGGGAACGGTCATTTCGCCGCGTCCGGTCAGCGGCAGCACCAGGTGCGCCAGGGGCGCCAGGTCTCCGCTGGCCCCGAGCGAGCCGCGCGTGGGAACGACCGGCAACATGTCGGCGTTCAAGCAGGTCTGCATCAGGCGGATCACTTCGGGGCGCACGCCACTGTGCCCCTGCAGTAGCATGTGGAGCTTGAAGAGCATCATCCAGCGCACGATCTCCGGCGGCGCGGCCGGCCCCACGCCGACGGCGTGCGAGATGATGAGATTCTCCTGGAGCTGATCGGTTTGGTCCGGCGAGATGCGCTTGTTCTTCAGCGATCCAAAACCGGTGTTGATGCCGTAAACCGCCCCCCCACTTTGCAGGAGGTCCTCCACCCATTCGCGCGCCCGCTCGGCGCGCGCCAGTGCCTCGGGCGTAATTGAGACTTGCAGCGGACACCCCAAGCACGCCTCCAGGTCTTTCAGGGTCAGCAGGTTTTCACCCAAGCGCAGCAGAACGGGCTTCACGGATTATTAACCTCCGCATACTTTGCCAAAAGTTGTTTGGTTTCTTCCACGAATTCTCGCAGAGAGGGCACGCCAACTTGCGCCAGCAAATCATTCACCTTGCGCCGCAACTCAGCGCGCGATTGCATCCAGTAATATTCGCGTGGCAGAGCCTCGTTTACCATCCCCAGCAACTCCGCCCGGTCATCGCCCACGCTTAGGCGGTAAACCTGCCCGCCCTCCTCCGGCAGCCGAGCGCAGTACACCCAGCACGAATCGCGCCGCTCATAAGGGCACGATTCCGGGACCAGCGCGGGATACGGTTCCGGGCCGGGAAGCTCGATGCGGTGTATAACGCCCTTGGCGGAATCCAGCCGCAATAAGCCGGCCTCGCTGAACAAATACAGGTTCGTTTCGCCAGGCGCGGCGCCGCCTGCGCGACCGTCCTCGCTGTTGGGCGTTTCGACCCCAAGCGGGCCGACCGCCTGCGCGAAAAAGCGCGGAGCGGTCGCTAACCCAAGCTGCTCCGCGATCCAGCGCGAACTCCAGCACCGCTCGTTTGCCGTATCGATCAACAGATGCGGCCCACCGCGAAACGCGACCTGGACCATGCGCTCTTCCCGCGGCAGCACACGGATGAACCCGATTTCCGGTAGCTCCGGATCGGCGAAATACTCCCGCCCTGCCAGCAGGTCGTCGCGCCACAACTCACCCGCCTCGCCCCCCTCTTGTTGCACGTCACCCGCCAAATCGGCCAACGCGGTAAAGTTCGGCCGCACGTAGCGATCGAACGCCGGTATGTCCTCGGTGCGGATGTTCGCCCTGAACTCCGGACCGTCTGCGTCCGGGCGAAGCTCGATGACTCGCCGCAGCCCGTATACCCACAGACGCCCGGATGATTCTTCCTTTCCAATCCATGGCCAGTTCAACGGGCCGGGGAACCAATTCGGGCTGGGAGCGGGAATCGCCGCCGATTCGCCGCTGGCCAGATCGCACCACACGAATTGCCGCGCCCGCGTCAGCAACAGCCATTTTGCACCGCTCCGTCCGGTGCGCACCGCCATTAGCGGCCGCTGCAGCCCCTCATCCCGCGGCGGAGTGGCGGCGCTGGCGGCCAGGTACTCGGCCGTGCTGCGCAGCACCGGCACGCCCGGCTGGGCGCCGGCCGCGCCCAACGCCTTGCCGGCCTCATCCGCCGCGCCCTTCGCGAGATGCTCCAGGGCGGTAATCAAGGCGACCGTTTCCTGCTTGCCGGACCAGGGCGGGGCATCGGCGAGGCCTGCCCGCGCGGCAGCGATGACTTCCGGGTCGGGGCGCTGGCGAACGTATTCCAGCAGCGCCATCGCCAGCGCGAACTTGCCCGCCTCGCGTTCCGGCGTGTTAGGCAAGATGGCCAACATGTGCTCGCGCGCCAGCTCGAAGTTTTCCGGCCGTACGGCATAGAGCATCCAGTGGGCGTAGGATGCCAAGGGCGCGTAGTCTGGCTGGTTCACAACCGCCAGCATGTCCGAAACCCGCTCATCTCGCGGAAACTGGTAGAGAAAGAAGGCTACCTGGGCCGCGACTTGCGGGTTCTCAATGATGCGCTCCGGCGGCGGACCGGGCGGCTGGAGAATCGCCCGCGCGTCTTCATAAAAACCGTCCAGCGCGGCCTGCGCATCGCCGCGCGCAAATGGCAGCCAGGCGTCCGTCCGCACGCGTATCCACTTGCGCGCCCCTTGCGGCGTGCGGCGCAGCAGAATGCTGCGCGGTTCGATCAGCCGCAGCGCTTCGCTGACCAGGTCCAATTCGGAAACCATCCAGGCGCACACCGCCAGTACGTTCCCGCCATCGCCTTCACTTAGCGTTTTCCCCAGTTGCAGGCGCGAATCCCACCAGCTCTTCGCCACCCCCTGCAGGGCGTCCGCATACCGGCCCGCGGGAATCAGCACGCGATGGATCGGCGTGTCGTGCTCGGCCCAGGCGTCGCCCAGCAAGCGCTCAGTCCACCAGCGCCATTCGACGTGATACGGGGCTCCCACCGGGCCGGCCAAATCCAGCGCCGAAAGGCTGCTGGACAAATTCACCAGCGACACCGGCAGGCATGCGTCCGGGTGTTCAGCCAGAATATCGAACGCGCTCTGCGCGTCACCCGCCGTGTAAGCGACTAATGCATGCAGCAGTGCCGGCAGTTCGGATTCCGGGACCTCGCCCTTCAACTCCCGCAATAACTCGTACGCTTGCTCGGCATAGCCGTAAGCGTACAGGCGCACCGCACTGGCGATCGTTTCACCAGCCGGCGCGCGGTAATCGCACACGACCGGCAGGTCGCTGCGGTTCCTCAGCAACGTCTCGAACGGCCCCTCCGCCCGGCGCACGCGCAGCATCGCGCCCGGACGCAGCCGGCGCAGTAACTCCGCCCGGCTGTGTACGCGCAGGTTGTTGACGTGCGTGATCACGTCCCCGGCATATAAACCGCTGCTGTAGTAGTCGGACCGAAGCACCAGAACCGCGTTCTGCGGCGGCCGCAAGTTCTCCAATACGAACCGCAGTCGAAAGCGCACCTCGGGATCGGTTTCCTGCGGCAGCCGGGTTTCCAGGGCGGCGACGATTTCCGGGCCGAGCAACAGCAGTTCCCGCGTGGCGTCCTCGCGCACCCGGTAGTTCGGGTCACCAAGCCGCCCGACCAGTTCGCTGACGTCATTCGCCGATGGCGCCTTTGCGCCCTCCCCCCTATCGCATCTGGCCGCGACCGGCGCCGTCGCCGGCTGTAGCGCGAACGCGGCGCTTTCCAGCAACAGCCCCATCGCCAGCGGGAGAGCGAGCCTCCGCCCAAGCCGGCCGCCAAGCCGCCTGCCAACCCGCCGGGTGCCATGCCCAAGCTCTAAGCGAGGGCATGCCATTGCGCGCAAGCGTACCAGTGCGCGGGCGTGCCATCGGTCCCTGGCGTCAGGTGCGGGCAAACAACGTGGGCATGCCCGCGCCCGCTGCGCGGGCTTGGGCATGGCACCCTTGCCGGGCATAGAACCCTCGCCGGGCGAACCACCCGTCCCCAGCAACCGTCGTCCCTGCAAAGCCCAGCCCGGCATCACCTGCTCTCCGGCACACAGCTCATGGCATGAGTCTACGGGCCAACGCGCCCGCGGTACACATCCGGCCTGTTTTCGAGGTTCCCCTTTCAACATTCGAGTTGGCCGGCCACTACCGTTAACATGGGCCCGAACCAGCAGCGAGGCCAAAATGACCGAACCAGTCGGCAAAATGACCGAACCAGTCGTAACGATCTTCGGCAGCTCTGCCATTGATCCAGCCGGCCCGGCCTACCAGACCGCCTACGACCTCGGCCGCAGAATAGCGCTCGCCGGCTGGAAACTGTGCAACGGCGGCTACGGCGGGACCATGGAGGCGGCCTGCAAAGGAGCCTGCGAGGCCGGCGGGCAGACGATCGGCGTAACCTGCAAGGCGTTCAACCGCCCCGCCGCAAATCGCTTTGTACGCCAGGAAATTTCAACGCCCTCGCTCATGGCCCGTTTGGACAAGCTCGTGCATCTCGGCGACGCATTCCTGGTATTGCCCGGCGGTACCGGCACCTTGTTGGAACTCGCGCTGGTCTGGGAGCTGCTGAACAAACGCCTGATCGGACGGCAAACGCCTCTGATCCTGCTGGGCGATTTCTGGACGCCCCTGATACCCCTGATCTTGGCCGAACAACCTGAAGCTCTCAGGCCGCAGGTGGCGCCGACGGTGGAAGCGGCGGTGGCACTGCTGGCGGCGCACTTCGAAGGCAGAGCCAGCACCCCTGACGCCCGCCCGTCATCGGCGACTTGACCGCCCTCGGGGCGCTGCATTACCATCCATCTCGTTCCTTAATGGGAGCGCGGTCGAGGATGCATTGAGGCGGTGTGGGAAAGTTGGACAGGTGTAAGCTGCCGCCATGATTGTTGACTGCCACACGCAAATCTGGGATCCGAGTCCGTACGCCGGCGCAAGCCTGGTGCGGCCTATTCCAGAAACCGAAGCTTCACGCCATTTGGCAGCGGTCGATCCCGTCGACCGGGCAATTGTCCTGGCGTTTAAGAGCTGCTATTTGCAGGCCGAGGTCCCAAATCGGGTGGTTGCCGAATACGTCCGACAAAACCCGTCCAAAATGGTGGGTTTCGCCGGCATTGATCCGAATGACCGCGACTGGCCCGACCAACTGCGGATCGCTCACGAAGAACTCCAGCTCAAGGGCGTGACAGTCTCCCCTGCTATGCAGGATTACCATCCTTCCGCTACCCAGGCGATGCGCCTGTATGAAGCGTGCACGCGCCGCGGTCTGCCGATCCTGTTCGAGCAGAACCATCGCAGTCCGGCCGCGAAAATGGAATTCGGGCGGCCGATGCTCCTGGACGAAGTCGCGCGCGAGTTCCCCGATCTGCGGATCATCATCAGCCACTTGGGCTATCCCTGGATCGATGAAACGCTGGCCCTGCTCAGCAAGCACCCGAACGTGTATGCCGACGTGGCCGGCCTGCTTCGCCGGCAGTGGCTGACATATAACGCGCTGCTGACCGCGTTCGAATTCGGCGTGATCGATAAGCTGCTTTTCGGCAGTGACTTTCCGCACCGCGCCCCGACGGAGTGCATTGAAGCTCTGTACTCTATCAATCAGATAGCTCACGGCACGAATCTGAAGGCTATTCCGCGGGAACAGTTGCGCGGCATCGTCGAACGCGATGCGCTCACGCTGCTGGGCATCGAGCAGCCCCGGCCGGCCAATAAGTCCAAGAGCGGAGCCAAAAGCGGGATCTTCGTGAATGATGATTAGCCAGGGCCGGGCGGAACCAGACAAAGCGTCGCCGAGTCAGACCGCGCCAGCGGGTCAAACCGCGTCCGCCGGTCAAACCGCGCCGGCCGGTCAAACCACGCCCGCCCGTCAAATAGGCGACGAGGCGCGGGTGCCATACCCAAGCGCGCGGGTGCCATGCCCAAGCGCCAAGCGCGGGCATGCCCTCGCAGCCGAACCCATCCGGCGACCTTTCGCCTCGCGCCACCTGACATTCATCGCAGCCGCGGCGCTGAGCGCGCTTGTCAACGCGGCCTGCGCCCCGAACAGCGGCTCACTCTTTAAGCTGAACCTGGGTTCGCCGTTCAAGCTGAGCTCCGATTCGCTTTTTGGGCTGAATCCCGTTTCGGGCATCACCCTGGTGTCTTACAAAGACCCATATTTCCCCGAGCCAATTGATGTCCCGCTGAACGAGTGTACGTACCAGAAGGACCCCCGCGGCGACTTGCAGATCGTTGCCCGCGACGCGGCGGCCGCGCTCGATACGGCCGGTCCGCTCGAACGCCTGCTGCACATCCATGTTTACTGGCAGCCGTACCCGGGCAAGACGTTTTCCAACTCCAGCACGACGACGGCCACGATCCGCTACGTCGTGGCGACGCGGGAGGGGACCGTTACGTACACGGGAACCGGCTTCGCGTATCCCGCCAAGCGGTCGGGTGACGGACTCGAAATCGACTTGGAATCCGCAAACTTGCAGTTGGACACTAGCACGGGCACCGCGCCGGAAATATTGGGCCTCTCGCGTCTGACGGGCAAGCTCTTCGCCCGGCACGATCCCCACCGGACCGTCGACCTCATGCGGCAGGTCGACCTGCTGGCGGCCGGCAACACACTGCCCTAGCCAACCGCACCACTACCGTAGCCAAACCATGATACGCCACGGCACTCGCTAGCCCTGGCAATTGCTAGCCGGTGCGGGTAATTAGCCTTACCCGCGACCAGGTTCCGCGTCGTCTAAAATCAGTGGATGGCAGGTTTTTTCCTGCGACCGGTCGCGCCCTTCCGATTGGATCTGACGGTGTGGGCGTTGCGGCGCGTGCCGATCAACCTCATCGATCGCTGGGACGGGCAGACTTACCGGCGCGTCGTGCCGGTTCGGGGGCGGCCGGTCGAGGTTGCCGTCGAGCAAGTAGCCGGAGGCGACGCGCCCCGCCTGCGGGTCTGCACGTCCGAGCGTCGGATCGGCGCGCGCGACCGTGAAGTGCTGCTGCTGCTGGAGCGCGTGTTGGGGCTGCGGGCGGACTTGCGCGAGTTTCACCGGCGCGTTGGAGAGCACAAGGATTTTGCGGCTCTCGTGGCGCCCTTTATCGGCCTCAAGCCGCCGCGTTTTCCCTCCGTTTTCGAAGCCATGCTCAATGGGATCGCCTGTCAACAGCTCTCGCTGATCGTGGGCATTCATCTATTGAATCGGCTGTCTGCCACATTCGGCCTTGCAGCGGGTGACCAGCATGCGTTCCCGCGGCCGGAGGATTTGGCGGGCCAGCGACGCGCGCGGATCCGGCGGCTTGGCTTCAGCGGGCGCAAGGTCGAAACCATCCGCTGGCTCGCTCGGGCCGTCGTGCGCGGGGAGTTGAACCTCGAGGAATTGGCAACGAAAGAGGATGCCGCAGCGTTGAAGGCATTGCTCAGCCTTACAGGTATCGGGCGTTGGACGGCGGAGTACGTGCTGCTGCGTGGTTTGGGACGCTGGGACACTTTCCCGGCTGACGATGTCGGTAGCCAGAGCAAACTGCAAAGTTGGTTGCACTTGAGAAAACGTCCCAACTACGACCGAGTCCAGCAAATCCTGGCGCCCTGGAAGCCATACCGCGGGTTGATGTACTTCTTTTTGTTACTTAATCATCTGCGCGCGGCGCACCTGCTCGAAAGTAGCTGAGGCGGCCGCTACCGGACCTGTGCATCGCAGGCAGACATTTTCACGTCTTTACTGCGTGATGCGCCGGCTGATACGTTCCGGCCGGCACACGGAAGGCGATCGCCAGGCGATTCCACGCGTTGATCGCGACAATGGCCATTGTCAGATCGACGAGTTCCTTCTCGCTGAAGTGCTGCCGGACCGAGGCGTAGAGGTCATCCGGGGCGTGGCCGTCCTGGATGTTGGTGAGTGCTTCGGCCCAGGCCAGCGCGGCCCGCTCGCGCTCGGTGTAGAAGGGCGACTCCCGCCAAACCGGCAGAGCGAAGAGGCGCTCCTCGCTTTCTCCGGCGGCACGCAGGTCCTTGCTGTGCATATCCACGCAATATGCGCAGCCGTTGAGCTGGGAGGCCCGCAGCTTGACCAGGTCGAGCAGCGCCCGCTCGAGGCCGGACTTTCGCAGGTACTTCTCCAGCCCGTAAATCGCCTGTAGCGCCTCAGGGGCGACATTCTGAAAATGAATACGCTGGTTCATAATTTTGTCTTGCTTTCGGGACCAAGGCCATGGCTCGCTGAAAGACTCCCACCGTCGCGATCATATGCCTTCGTCGCCCGTGCGAGATGGTCCGACCGTCTTCTGACCTGCTTTTCAGAAGCTGCTTGATCTTGCAACGTCGGTATTACCGCTGTGAGCACTGTGTCGCCACGCACACGCCCTGGGTAGGACGGCTTGGCCTCCGAACTTGATGGCTATGGTAACGCTCGCATCGTGACACGGATTAAGCGGGTGGCGGGTTCCGGGCCGACACGGCCCGGCTCTGCTCCTCTTATACCCAAGCGAGGAGTTGGATTCCGGGCCGAGGCGGCCCAGCTCTGCTACCGCGGATGCCCTGACGGAAAATCGGCGGGCTTGTCCTTCCGGCCGCTGCGCGGTAGGATTGCCGGGCTGAAACCTCGGAGTCCATTGATGTCTCTTGATCGATCGCTGCGCAGGAAGAGTTCGCTGGAACGGCACCGTAACGTGCTCAGCCGGGCCGAGCGCGTTGCGCGCCTCATAGCTGAAGAGCGCTTTGCGGAAGACGCCAGCCCGCTGGGGCTGCCGAAAGTTGCACATCGTAAGGCCCACGCCGGCAAGAAGAAGGCCAAGAAGGAAGAGGCCGGTGCTGAAGGCGCGGCGTCGTCGGCCTAGTGTGCTGCAGCCGCCCTCGATGCTCTTATGGCTAGGACCCGGTCCGAGGCGCCCTTTGCGCCGCGCGGCCCGGTGATGTCAACAAGGTCGCCCCAGTCATCAACTTGACGGCCGTGCCGGACAGAAACGCTGCGGCGATCCGCACAGTGACTGCGGCGGGGGCGGTCGATCTCAATGCATGGGTGCTGGTGCGCGGCTATACCCCAGCATGTTGATCTTGAGCGGTTACCACAAAAGGTTGTGAGCTTCGCCGATTGCAGCGTCGAGCCCACCAAGAATTCAACCTGAGTCTGCGAACCGGACCCGCCGCCGCTCGTACGGGTAATCAAGTGAAGAACCCGGCCGGCTCCGCGCCAACCGTCGGAGGCGGTGCGCCAGCTCGCCACGGCGATCGCCCAAAGTGGCGACGAGGATCAGCGATCCGGCCAGAAGCGCGAGCGAGGGAGAACGAGCGCGAGATGCCAGCGAGGACCAAGCGCGTTGTCCGGGTTGAAAAGCCCTGCGCTTGCTCTCGGCTTAGACACGCGGCGCTGCCCGGGGCGAGGCGCCTCGGCTCCGCTCGAATTGACAAAGAGTCGTTAGTGCTTACAGTGCCTGATCTTGCCAGCGTCGCGGGTTGCCGAACCGTGTCGTCCCTGGCACATCGCCAAGGGAGAAACGCTGGGATGACTTCCAGGGTGGCGCATGGTGCATGATCACTTGTCCGTGAAATCGGAAACCGGACGTGCGACGCTCAAGCTGATTGCAACATTGCTGGGCGGCATGTTGGTCCTGATGTCGTTTGTGGCCCAGTGGGCGTTCAAGGGCGAAGTCGCGCCCGGCGACGAGAGCGGCCGCAATATCTACGCCGGCCTGCTGGCCGCCATCGGGGCGTTGCTCCTGGCGGTACCGCTCTGGGTGCATGCCGCCAAATGCCTGTTTGGCGGCCACATGCACATGGACGAGCTGGTGGCGCTGGCGATCCTGGCGGCGATGGCGATCGGCGAGTATCAGACCGCCGGCGTGGTCGCTTTCTTTCTGCTGCTGAGCAACCTGATCGAGTCGCGCACCGCTTTGGGAGCACGCGCCGCCATCGAGGGTCTGATGCGACTGACGCCCACCAAGGCCCATCGCATCCTGCCCGATGGTTCCGAGGAACGCGTCGACGCCCACGCCCTGCGAGCCGGCGACGTGGTTCACATCCGGCCCGGCGACAACATTCCGGCCGACGGCGTGATCCTCTCCGGCGGCTCGACCATCAACGAAGCGAACATCACGGGCGAGTCGCTGCCGGTGGAGAAGAGCAGCGGGGATGATGTCTTCGGCGGCACCACCAATCTGACAGGCGCGCTGCAGGTGAAGGTCACCAAGGTCGGTCACGACACGACGTTGGGCCGCGTGCAAGATCTGATCCTGGACGCCGAACGAACGAAGATTCCGCTGATGCGGATGATTGATCAATACGCGGCCTGGTACACGCCGGTCACGCTGATGATCGCCGGTGTGGTGTGGTTCTTCACGCGCGACATGACGGTCACGATCTCGCTGCTCGTGATCGCCTGTCCCTGTGCTCTGATTCTGGCAACGCCGACGGCCGTCGTAGCGGCCCTCTCAGCCGCCGCCCGGCTGGGCATTTACATCAAAGACGTGAGAAACCTGGAGTGGGCCCGCAAGCTCACCGCTGTCGTTTTCGACAAGACCGGTACGCTAACTACCGGCGAATTGGCGGTGACGCGGCTGATGCCCGCGCCTGGTGTGGATGCGGCCGACCTGTTGCGCACGGCGGCTTCGGTCGAGCAGTTCAGCCGGCACCCGGTGGCGCGGGCCATTGCGGCGGTCGCGCAGCGTGCCCGGGTGCCTCTTGAAGAGGTCGCTGATTTCCAGGAGACCTCGGGCAAAGGCGTATCGGGGCGGCTCGATGGGGAGGTTGTCTCGGTGGGCCGGCGCACGTGGGTGGCCGCGCAAGGCGTTGATTTGGGCTCCTTGGAGGATGAAAAGTACCGCGAGCCGGAAGGCCTGAGCACCCTGTACGTGGTGCGCGGCGCTCAGTGCCTGGGATGGATCGGACTGGAGGACCGCACGCGGCCCGAGGCGCGCGAATCGCTGGACGAATTGCGGCGTCTGGGCATACGCCAGTTGATCATGGTCACCGGCGACCGCTGGTCGGTGGCGCGGCGCGTGGCAAAGGAAATGGGCTGCTCGGACGTACAGGCCGAGGTCCTGCCGCAGGACAAGCTGGAACTGGTCAGCGCGCTTCAGGCGCGCGGGCACACCGTCGCAGTGGTGGGCGACGGCGTGAACGACGCTCCCGCGCTGGCGGCCGGAAATCTGGGCATCGCCATGGGCGCGGCAGGCAGCGATATCGCGATGAACAGCGCCGGCGTGGCGCTGATGAGCAACGACCTGCGGCGGCTTCCCTTCCTGGTGAATCTCTCGCGCGAGACGACCAACGTGATCTGGCAGAACCTGATCTTCGGGATCACGTTCATCCTCGTGGCGGAAGTGGCCATCGTCTACAAGTTCGTGGGGCCGATGATGGCCGCCTTCCTGCACACGCTCTCGTCAGCGATTGTGGTATTCAACAGTGCACGCATGGTCCGCTTTGGCGAGCACCTGGAAGCGCACAGACCGGCGCTGCCCCGGCGCGCCGGAATGGAGACGGAATCAGCGGGCCGCGTCAGCTTGCAGCCGGTTGGATGAGAGTCGGGTGGTTGAGAGACGGCCTACATCACGGTGTCAGCGCTCGTCAGCCGACCTCGCGGGTCTGGAACAGGCTTACGCCCAGCGCCAGCACCGCCAGTGCGTAGAGACTGGCATACCCGGCCACCGCCGCCACTTGCCGGCCGGGAATCGTGAGCTGTTGCGTAATCGGATCGCCCAGCCAGAAGTACTGGAAGTTTGGAACTGCCGCATACAGCAGGCTGTAAAGCGGACCGCGTCCCTCAAGAGCGGGCCCGCCGAAATAATAGTCCGACAGCAGACCCAACAGAAAAATCGCCGCACAGAACATCAGCGTCACGATCAGGCTGAAGCGCGTAGCGAGCGCAACGGCGAAGGCCGTCAGAATCAGCACTCCGCAAAAGACGCTAATCTGGGCGTAGATGAGTTGAAAATCGCCAAAGTCCTTGGACGGCGATTGCGCCTTCCACTGCGGATCAATGAAGAGCACCAGCACCAGCGCCAGCGTGACCAGCGGCACCGCCCACGCCATCAACGTGCTGGTGAAGTGCCAGCCATAGACGTAATTGCCGAAGGCCGACACGATCAGGGCGATGGCCAGCGCCGAGAGACCGAACACGAGCACCGGCTGGTCGAACTTCTCGGCGGCCGTTTCCATGGTGCCGTGGCGTGCGGCCATCAGCAGCACGAGGCAGAGGAAGTAATATCCCAGCAGTACGGCGCCGGTGACGCCGAGGTACTTTCCGAACAAGAACAGTGGGCGGCTGACCGGCTTGGAGACGACGGTCAACACCGTATGGCTTTCAATTTCGCGAGTGATCACGCTGCTGGCGCTGAAGACGCTGGCCAACAGGCCGTAGAGCAGCAGCGTGGCCAGGCTCACGTCGATCATGACCTTCTTGTCGTTGCCGACTTCGAGCGTGAATCCGGCCAGGGCCGGGCTGACAAATCCGATCCAGAAGGCGGCCACCCACAACAGGACGCTGTAGATAGGCTGCCTGGTGGTTTCAACGAAGGTGTTACGCGTAATTGCCAGAAGCTGTTGCATGTGGGCCCTGTACCGTTCTGCCGTGAAAATCGTGCCGCCGGGCGGGCTCGCAGCTCGGCGGCCAAATTCGGGGGCGCATTATTGCCGCGAGTCATCACCCGGACAAGCTGGGGTACGCGGGCGGGCCGCTGCGGTTCGATGAGGGTGCGCTGGAATGGCCGATTGACCGGCTGCAACCCGGTCCTGCACACCGGACCGGTGCCGCATACAGAAGAGGTGAATCGTGACTGAAACGCCGTTTACCCGCAGTCGCCGGGCCAGCCTGTGGGGTCTGGTGCTGCAAATTCTGGCTGCGGCGGGCATTTTCGGCCTGTCGGAGGCAGCCCAGTCGTCAGCAATGTTCGTGCTCACGTGGTTCGTGGCGGGCGGCATCCCGCTGTGGTTCGTGACGCTGCTGGTATTCCGGCAGCGCGAACTCGCGGCGCTGGAGGCCATGGACCTGGAGGAGCTGCGGCGCGAAAAGAAGGCCATCGGCGCGGCCGAAGGCATGTTCGACGAGGAAGGCGGGGGCGGGCTGGCATACCGCATCGCGGAGGCTCGCCTACAGTGGATGCAGCGCTGGCTGGTGCCGGCCGTCAGCTTGGTGCACACCGCTTTCCTGGCGGGGATGGGGCTGTTTCTGTGGGTCCGGGTAGGGAGCGACCTGCCGCCGCTGAATGCGGCCCATCTGCCGATCTCGATGGTCGTCCTCACCGTAATCATGCTGCTGTTCTTCGTGTTCTCGCGTTACGCCTCGGGCATGGGACGCGAGCCCCAACGGCAGCTTCTGCGGGCCTGCGGGTCGTACGCGCTGGGCAACACGCTCGGCGCGCTGGCGGTACTCGTCTCGCTAGGAGTTTACAAGTACGCCGAGGTGTCTGCGGTCGAGCGCGCGGTCGCCTTCGCGCTGTGCGCGGTGATGGTCGTTCTGGCCGCCGAAACGCTCTTCTCGTTCGTGCTGGAGATCTACCGCCCGCGCATGCGCGGGGCCGAGCCGCGCGCCAGCTTCGACAGCCGGTTGCTGGGTTTGATCTCCGAACCCGGCGGCATAGCCTCGACCATCGCCGAAGCCATGAATTACCAGTTCGGCTTCGAGGTTTCACAGACCTGGTTTTACCAGCTTTTGCAGAAGTGGCTGGTGCCTTTGCTGGGGGCGGGGCTGCTGATTCTCTGGCTGTTGACCTCCGTGGTCGTGGTTCAACCCGGCCAGCACGCGTTGATTGAGCGCTTTGGGCGGCAACTCAACGCCGACGCGCCCTATCCGCCCGGCTTCTATTGGAAACTGCCCTGGCCGGTCGACATCGCGTGCAAATACGACACCGGTAACCTCCACCAGATCAACATCGGCTTCAAGCAATTTGACGCCCAGCCCAGCGATGATTTGCAGCACAAGGCGGGCGCGGCATTGTGGACCGATGAACGCCACTTCGGTCAACAGCACTTCAACTTCCTGATCCCAATACCGCCCGGCCCGCAGGCCGCCTTGGAAACGGGATCGGACCCGGAAGACGAAGCGGCCGGGCTCGAACAGTCCTGGCCCGTGAACACGGTCCGGCTGGACATGGTTGCCCAATACCGGATCGACGAGAAGCAGCTCGCCGCCTACAGCCGTAATTGTGAGAAGCCGCACCAGGCAATGCTGAACGTGGCCTGGGAGGAAACCGTTCGCTTTGCGGCCGCCTGGGACATTTTCTCGCTGCTGGGGGACAAGTACGGCACGGCGGGGCAGATTTTGAAGGGGCGTCTGCAAGAGCGAGTGGACGAGTTGGGCCTGGGCCTGGAAGTGGTCTACGTCGGCATGCAAAACGTGCATCCCGACAAGGTGGTGGCGATCGAATTCCGCAAAGTGGTGAACGCGGAGCAAGAAAAGATCGCGGCCATTCGCGAAGCGCTGGTGAAGGAAAACGAAATATTGTCGGCTGTGGCCGGCGACCGCCGGCGGGCCCGGGAATTGGCCCAGGCGATCGAGAACATCACGCATCCCACAATCGTCCAGTACCAGACCGCGGAGAGCTTATCGCAAGTCGATCCCGCGTTGCTGGCCGGCCTGCGGGCGCGCTTCGACGAACTGCAGCCGCAGTTTTTGAAAGTGATCAGCGCTCGTTGGCAACTGGAGGAGGACAGCGTCAGGCAGCGGGAGATCGAACTCGAGTTCGAATTGGGGCTGGGGCGCAACGAGGCGGAACGCGCCGCGGCGGCCGGAGCGGTTTATGAGTCACGCGAGCAGCTCTTGGCACTGGAAGCCCAGTTGCGGGAAGCCATGGAACCGGTTTCCGAGGAGGCCGCCGAGAAGCTGGGCGACCAACTGGCCGACGCCCTGCTGAAAAACGCCGAAGCCGGTTATGCCCTGGAGTTCTGGAACCGCCGCCTGGAGCGGCTGCTGCCGGGGCTGCAAGGCGAGGCGGCCGCCATTCTGGCGGCGGCGCAGGCCGAGCGCTGGATGCAGGAAATGCGCGCCGCTCAGCAGGTAGCCCGCCTGGCCGAAAGCGTAGCCTATCGCGCAGCGCCGCGGCTGTACCAGGTGCGGAAGTACCTGGCGGTGCTCGTGGAAGGCATTCAGAACACGCGCAAGTTCTTCCTGGCCTTTGACCCGGCCGGGCGACAGGTACGCGTGCGCTACCTGGCCGAAGAGCAGGCGGCGCCCGCGGGAGCCGAAATCGAGACGCGCATGAGATGACCTTGATACGCAGCGCACAAAAGCACCGGCTGCAAGCGGCCGGCAAGGAGCAAATATGAGACGCATCTCATTAGGCACACTGGTAACCGCCATTCTGGTAGTGGTGGTGCTGCTGGTGAAACTGACGACCTTCATGGTGCGCTTCTCGGAGGTGGCCGTGAAGGTCCGCATGGGCCAGGTGGCGGCCATCGTCGATAAGCCGGGGCTGTACCCGCGCTGGCCATACCCGTTCGAATCGATCAAGACCTACGATACGCGGCTGCGCACGCTGGATACGCTGGAAAGCGAAATCAAGACGCGTGACGGGAAGAACGTAATCGTAGGCAACTACGCGCTGTGGCGCATCGCCAACCCGAACACGTTTTACATCCGGGTCGGCAATGAGCGTGATGCTGAAGACAAACTGCGTGTGCGCATCAATCAGCGCCGCGCCGCAGTC
This sequence comes from Phycisphaerae bacterium, assembly GCA_012515775.1. Classification (GTDB taxonomy): domain Bacteria; phylum Planctomycetota; class Phycisphaerae; order UBA1845; family Fen-1342; genus JAAYXS01. The sequence continues at coordinate 1,541 of JAAYXS010000583.1, read as the reverse complement.
ATCGGCAACGAGAACCTGTCGGCGTTCGTCAACCTCAACCAGGCGGCCGTGGACGCCAACTACGATCGCATTGAAAACGAGTTGCTGAACGGCATCCAGACCGAAGGTGAGAGCGCCGGGCTATCGCTGCACGACGCCGTGCTGGCGGACTTCGGCATCGACGTGGTCAAGGTCGATCTGCGGCGCATCTCGCTACCCGAGGAGACCACGCAGACCGTCTTCCAACAGATGAGCGCCGAACGCCAGAAGGAGGCCGCCCGCTTCCGCGAGGAAGGCAAGTCACGCGCTGAAACCGTCCGGGCCCAGGCCGAGGCCGACCGCGACCAGATCATCGCTTTCGCCGAGCGCAAAGCACAGGAGATTCAGTCCACCGGTATCCAGGCCGCCACCGGAATTCTCAAGCAGATAAATGCCGAAGACGCCGAATTTTTCGAATGGCTCTGCTGGCTGGACGCGCTGCGCGATTCGCTCAGGCAGAAGAGCACCATCTTTCTGGATAGCCGCTCGACGATGTTTGACTATTTCAGAGCCCCGGTCACGCCGCATCCTGAATCCGGAACGGCTTCCGGACGGGATGCGTCGTTGCTGAAGCTGCCGGTGCCCGGGCCGGATTTCGACCCGCTGGCGCCGCGCACCGGCGAGCAACCCGAGTCCAGCGAAGGAGCCGCGCGTGGAAACCCATAATCACAATCCATCCGCGCCAGGCGGCGAACTCAGCTCCCTGCCGGCCGCCGCGCCCGATTTGGCGCAGGCTTCGCTGGTCGGGGCGCTGCGCTCCAGCTTCGCCGTATTGCGGCTGGTCATGTACGTGCTGGTGATTCTGTACGCCGTGTCGGGCGTCTTCCGCATCGAGCCCGGCGAGCAGGGCGTCAAGGTCTGGTTGGGCCAGTTGGTCATCAACGAGGAGAAAGACAGCGAGTTCAACGGCCGCCCGGTGTTTGGTCCGGGCTGGCACTGGGCCTGGCCCGATCCGTTCTCCGAACGCATCTGCATCTCTGGCAGAACTCAAGAGGAGGAGAGCGACACCTTCCTCTTCAAACGCAGCGACAAGGACATCAAGGAGCGCACCGACATCGCCACCATCCGCCGCAGCACCGCGCTCAAACCCGGCCAGGATGGGGCCCTGCTCACTGGAGACAAGAACCTCTCGCACGGACTGTGGACGGCCGAGTACCGCATCAGCGACGCCGCCAAATTCGTGACGCAGGTCGGCGAACGGGTCGAGGATTTCGCGCCCATGCTGCGCCGCCTGCTGGATAGCTCGGTGCTGCGCGAGGTTTCGTATCGCAAGGTCGAAGAAGTCACGCGCACCAAACGCGACATCGTGGCCGAAGCGGTCCGCAGTCGGCTGCAGCGCGAGCTGGACGAACTGGACCTGGGGGTCACCATCGTGAAGGTGACCGCCAACACCATTGTGCCCCCGCAGGTCGCCGCCGCCTTTGACGACGTCGCCAAGGCCGAAAACGAGAAAAAGGCCCAGGAGGACGCGGCCCGGCAGAGGGCCACCGAAGTCCTCAACCAGACCGCCGGCCCGCAGTATG
>JAAYXS010000582.1 GCA_012515775.1 Phycisphaerae bacterium | reverse complement strand
GGCCGGCCCACCCAGCCGTCGCCGTTTACATCGCCCGCGCAGCTATTCTGCCATATTGCGACTTCGAGCCGGCTGCCAGAACTGCTCAGCGTACCGCAAGGGGAAGGGCCGAACGCGGCGAATACCTCCGGCAGACCGTTGCCGAGCGCGTCGCCGGCGGCCAAATTCCGCGGCCGCAGAATTTGGTCACAATCCCAGTTCTCAAACCCGCCCGTGTTCAGCGGATTGGGGGCAGCTCTGACCCAAGCGCTGGACGCCGGAGAGTACCTGGCTACCTGCACCTGATTCGCATCTCCGGCGTGGCCGTGCTTCTGCTTGGTCAGTACGCCCAAACGGCCGCCGCCGTTTATGTCGGCCGTGACCAGGGTCATACCGCGGCCGGGCGACAGGCCGGCGAAACCGCCGCACTCAAACTGGAAGGTCAGGTCGACCTGGCTACCCTGGGCCCCCGCCCAATACTGAATTTTCGTGCCGTCCAAATCACTCAAAATGACACCCGGGTTGCGCGACGCATCCGGCCGAACGGCGACCACATCCGAGCACAGCATGTCGGGATACTCGTGGTGCACGTGAAACTGCCGCGTATCCGGATCCAAGCCGTACCAGATCGTGAGTATCGGGCCGCTTTCGTAGGGCGGTTCCATCGTGCCGGTAAAGGCCAGGTCGCTGCGGCCATCCCCGTCGAAATCGGCCACGGCCAAGCCGCGCGTCCACTGCGTGAAGACCGGATCTTCCAGCGCCTCCCACTCAACGCGGTACATGTTCGCGATCGTGTCGTCGGTCTTCCAGAAGTGGATGATCTGACCGTCAATCTGCAGGATCGGGTCCGCGATGTAGACGAGCTCGTCCCGGCCGTCGCCATCAAAGTCACCCGCCAGAGATTCCGGAGGCGTAATAAAGTTCCCGGCTGAATCAAAGTAAAACGGGAACATCAGATACTGCTGATACGACGCACCGCCCAAATTCTCGATGAACCAGAGTTCATCCCCGAAGAACGCGTGCACTGCCAGATCGAGGTCCCCGTCCCCATCGAAATCACCGATCCCGATGTCGGCCGTGCCGTTGCGGAATATTGAGAGCGCCGGAACCTTGAAGTCGGGTATGTAGAGGTCCAAGTCAGCTATAACGGTGAACTCAAGCCCGACGAGCGGAACGGCCGCGAGCCGGTATATCACCAGGCGGCGGGTATTCCGGCTGGCATCATGCTGATCGGTTGCAAACCAGGCCACCGCCAGCTCGAGCTGACCGTCGCCATCAAGATCGGCGACTTCGACGTCCGATATGGTTGCGAGTTCGAAATCCGGTCCGATCTGTGCAACTTGCAGCGTAATCGGCAGCGGCTTGAGAAGAACGGACTCGGGCGCGGGGGTGAACATTACAGGCGCCTCGCTACACGCGGGAACATCGCTCGCGGACGAAGGCACCGCGCTGACGAATAGCAGGGCTGCAAGCGCGGATAGCAATCCGGTCAGCGCGCGTCCCGCTCTCCTTGAGCGCCGCGTAGGGCGGAAAAGCGGAAGGCGCTGATTAGCGTCAACGCTCCGCCGCCGCAGAAAAGGCCAGGCGCAATAGACCGAACCCAAACGGCCCTGGTGTGATCTCATAATGTGGTTCCACCGCCAATGTCACCCTGGGTAGGGGTAAAGTACAAACGAGAACCCATGTCACTTACCGAGCTCGGAATATCCACGGTACTGCCAACCACTGGGAGCATCAGCACTCCAACGGCGGCAGAGCGTGCGATCATGTTTCGTCTTCTCCTAAAACGGCAGCGCTTCGGGCAAGCAGCCGAACGCGTCGTCTCGATCACCCCCATCACCCCACCACCGCCACGGAATTCATC
>JAAYXS010000581.1 GCA_012515775.1 Phycisphaerae bacterium | reverse complement strand
GCATCTGCTCCGCCTGCCCGTGGTTGGGTTCACGCTCCAGCACTTGGTGGCACAGCTCGATGCCGTGTGCATAGCGGCCGCGCGACGCCAGCGTGAGCACCAGATCCAACGCCGCCTGGTTTGACTCCGGATAGAGCTGGAGGGCCTGCGTGAGCAGTAACTGGCTCTCATCCAGCCGGTTGGCCAGGCCATAGCAGTTCCCCAGCAGGTGGAGAATGGCAAAGGATTCGGGACTTTGTTCGGCGGCCGGCTCGAGCAGCTTGATGGCCTCGGCCGGAGCGTGAGGCGCCATCTCCTGAGCGGTGCGGTAATCGCGCTCGATGGCGATCATGTCGCGTGGGTTCTTCAGCGCCGGTGCGGTACTGGACGGGCGCGGCGTGTCGCCTACGTAGCCCAGGCTGCGCAGGGCACGCTCCTGGGCGGAGTCCGGTTTAACGGATACCCCCGAGCGGCGCTGCGCGGCGCGTTCGAGCACCTGCAACTCCGACTCGAGCTCGGCGACGACCGCGGGGCGCGCGGCGGCTACGTTCGACGTCTGGCGCGGATCGGCTTTCCGGTCGTACAGTTCGTTGCGCGGGGCGCGGATGTAAACCCACTGGGGGGTAGTGATACTGTAAAGCGCGCTCCAACCGAAGCTGTAGAACGGGTACTCCGTCTCCCCGTAAATGGCGCGCGGCGCCGGCGGCCGGCCGGCGAGCGCAGGCAAAACGCTAACGCCGCTGACGGTCTGCGGCACGGGCCAGCCGGCGAGTTCGAGCAGGGTGGGCATGATGTCGGAAATGCCGACCAGGTCGCTGCACACCACGTTCTGCGGGAGGCGCCCGGGCAACGACATGATCAGCGGCACTTGCATCATTTCGACGTTGAGCAGCAGCGTGTGCAAGTCGTATCCGTGGTCGCCCAGCCCCTCGCCGTGGTCGGCCACGGCGATTACGAGGGTTCGTTCGCGCAGGTTGTTGATTTGAAGCCAGTCGATCAGGCGGCCGATGTTGGCGTCCATGAAGGCGACTTCACCGGCATAGGGCCCGCCGGCGCGGGCGGCATACTCCGCAGGCGGGGTGTAGGGATCATGCGGATCGAAGTAGTGCACCCAGCAGAAAAAGCGCTGGTCACGCACCTCTTCCAGCCAGGCCAAGGCCTGGTTGCTCATGCTGTGGGCCGAATGCGAGCGCAAAATCTCGCCGGACGGGCTGACGGGTATGTCGTCGCGATAGTTCTCGAATCCGCGGTTCAGACCGTAGCGCGCCTGCAAAATGGCGCACGCCACGAAAGCGCCGGTGCGGTAGCCGTGCTGGTTGAAGATTTCGGCCAACGTCGGCAGTTCGGGCCCGAGTGCAAAACGGGTGTTGTCGCGCACGCCGTGCTCGGGCGGCAGCGTGCCGGTCATGAGCGAGGCGTGCGCGGTGAGCGTGATGGGGGCATGCGTGAAGGCGTTGCTGAAGCGCACACCGGTGCGGGCCAGGTTGTCCAGGACCGGCGTCAAGTTCCCTGGATGGCCGTAGCAGCCGAGGTGATCGGCGCGGGTCGTATCCATGGTGTTAAGCAGGACATTGCAATCGGCGGCACGGCCGGCGAGCTTGTCGGTCGCGGCCTGCTTTTTGGAGCAGCCTATGCAAAGGGCCAGCGGGACGGCGGTTACGAGCAGGAGAAGGCGGGTCAGCAACATCCTCAGTAACATCCGGAGATTTTAATCGGGACTTAGCGGGGGGTGCAATCGGGTAAGGGTGTTTCGACCGTTGGTGACCGCACTGCTTGAAGCTGCTTTCAAGCAGTGGCACACACGCTCGGATTTGGTGTGCGGTGCAGGTTCTCCCGCCGGGATTCTTCCCACAGTGTTTAGAGCGAGAGCTCGAAGACTGCCAATACGGCCCGCCGGTTCGAGTCGCGTACCGTGTAGACCGGCTTATTCGAGGCAATTTCTTCCGGGCGCATGATGAACAGTACCCGGTCGGGACGCTCGTTCTGCCGCAGGTCGTTGAGCGCCGCCCGGCTCGAGGCGTCGTATACGAAGCGCAGTTTCCCCACGCGAAAGTAGTATTCGAATTCGCTCTCGTCGAAGGTCCGCACGTCGCGCTCGGCTGTGAACCATTCGTGCGGGTCGTAGCCGGCTATGACCAGCGCGATGATGTAGGGCATGTTCATGCCGCTGGCGGTGACGAATACGGCGTCGGCTGACGAGATACGCGGCCGCGCCCAGCGCAGAGCTTCGACCAGGTCGGCGTGATAGTCGCGAATGACGGCGGGCTTGCGGCGGTACGGGCCGAAGAAGAACGCGAGAAACACGAGGTCCGAGAGCAATGCTATCACGACCGCGGTCGTGAGCACCGGCTTGAACGCATTGGGGCGCAGGCGCGAGAGCCGCCGCGCGAGGGTCGCGCCGCCTGCGGCCGCCAGAATCACCAGCGCCCAGAGGCCCGGGCCG
>JAAYXS010000580.1 GCA_012515775.1 Phycisphaerae bacterium | reverse complement strand
TGAATACCGGGTCCTGCAAGCCGGTCAAATCGAGCACCGGCGAAATCAAGCGCGTCGGCCCGCCGTCCACGTCGAAACTGCCGGGCCGGTTATCAGTCACGAAGCACTTGCCCGAACCGTCGAAATCCGCACTCGGCGCGCCGCCGGAAGCGGGGCGGAAGGGCACAGCGCGCTCCCAAGCGCCGGTCGTCAGGCTGGGATCATTGATTACCGTCCACCCCAGGTCGTTCTCAAAATCGTCCGCCAGCACCGTCGTCACCAGCGCCACAGTCGCGGTGAACGTCTCCGCCGGCGCGGTGGCCGGACGATAAGCGGTGGCTCCGCCGTCGCCCTGTGCGCTGAAGAAGAACCGCGGCGTGGTCCCACAGGCGGCCGGCGGCAAAGTGGCCTGGTAAAGCGTGTCGCCGGCGTGGACCAACGAAGCGGCCTCGAACGCCGCGCCATCGTAACTGTAATAAAGAGTGGCGCTCGCGGGCACAACGCTCTGGTACCCATCTTCGATCCTGACCGTGAAGCTGGTCGGATCAACCGGCGATATGAACTCCGGCAAACCCTGCGGGAACGTGATCCGCACTGGGCCCGCCGACCATTCCATCAAAAAGCGGGCCGCCTCAAAATTCTCCTCGGCCGTGGGAATAATCTCACTGGCCGGTATTACGAAATCATTCCCGCGCAGCTCGATCGTGAACTCAAAAATGCCATGCGAATCGTAACACCAATCCACATTGCCGCCGCTGGCCGGATAAATGGTCGAATAGATCGGGCCCCAGTCATAAGACACGCCATGCACGGCGAAAATCTCATCGTGCATAGTCTCGCCGCAGAATGCGAAAAGGGTGCGGTCCGGCTCGGGCGGTAAGGCCGACATGTACCCGTACGGCCACATTATCAACAAGCCAAAGCTGTGATAGCTGATGCCGGAAACAATACGTGGATTCGCGTTTACAAAGTCGCGGTAATTGGCCGTCTCCGGCGTGGAGAACGCCGCGGTTCCGCAGTAAAGCTCAGAGCAGGGGTCGTGGCTGGCACCGGCGCCACCCCAACCGGCGTCATAATTGCGATTGAGATCGACACCGTAACAGTACGATCCCGGAGGCGGAGCCTGCCGGTTCTTGCGCCAGTAGCGATCGGTGGTCCAGGTATAGACGTACCCGTCCGGGTTAACGACCGGAATGACCACGACTTCAACCGTGTCCAGGATGTCGCGGATGGTGGGATTCGTGTCATATTCGTACACCAGCCGGTCGGCGATCCACATGACCGTCATCGTGCTGATCCACTCGCGGGCGTGGTGCGTCGCGTCGAATAAGACCATCGGCTTTTCACTCCCCGGCGCGGTGATGCGAATCGCCCAGGTCGGCCGACCTTCAAACGAGTCGCCGATGCTGAAGACTGTACAGAGGTCCGGCCGATCAGTCTCCATCTGGTTCAGTTTGGCCACAATCTGGTCGTAGTTCTTAAAACCGGCAAACCAGTCGGGATCGCGCGGCCCCACCTCGCGCCATCTTTCCAACGAGGCCCGTTCGGTGTCGATGGCGTTCTGGACGTTATCATTCAGCACCTGGTATGGCAAATGCAAGGCTGCCAGATCAGCCATCGCGGCAGGAGGGAAAAGGTAGTCTATAGCGCCAATGCCCTCGTAGTCGCTCATGAGCATACCCCCGATGCTGTGAACTTGTTCAATCTGGTCCAGAGAACTGATGACTACGCGGACCAGCTTGTAGTCATCGTATCGCACTTGCTCAGCCGCCGCGGCGGCCGCGAGCAGGCTCGCCGCCAGCCACAGGCTTGCACTTGCGCGTCGCAACATTGGTTTCTCGCCTCCATCCAACAGGTTTGGTTGTTAGTGCCTTCGTACGATTACCAGCCAGCGGCCGCGCATGCCGGGCAACGGCGCCGGCCCTGTGCAACGTTAAGACGCCTGGCGGGTACGGCTCGCCTGGATTGGCCGCGACCGCAGCGCGCTCCGCAACAGAATTTGCACGTGCGGCCGGCGCAACGCGCGTCGATACGCTTCGGCGGCGAGCTAGCTAGCGCCGGCCCTTCGAAAAGTTTCCGCCGAGCCGCACGAGCGAGACTTCGTTCCGTGCAGTGTACCGCCGAAGAGGGGAATTTTCCCAACCAAAATTAGGCGACTGCCGTTGTCGGCTATTATGAGACCGTGTTGCACAAGCGGCCGGCGCGTCTTCTTTCGCCAGGTCCAACTCCGGATTTCGCCTCTCGCCGCCCCTCCCGGCTCCTGGCGAACGGATTTGAAATCAGCGCCCGAACAGGTTACTATTAGGGCCCATGGATACACTTTGCTGTTCCATGGTTGCCGCATGAACGCCGTCGCGATCATCCCGGCTCGCTACGGCTCCACCCGCTTCCCCGGAAAACCCCTCGCCCGAGAGACCGGTAAATATTTGATTCAGCATGTGTACGAGCGTGCCGCAGCCGCCCGGTTGGTGCAACGCTGCCTGGTCGCCACGGATGACGTGCGAATCCTTGAAGCCGTGCGCAGCTTCGGCGGGGAGGCGGTCCTCACCCGCGCCGATCACGTCAGCGGCACCGACCGCATCGCGGAGGTCGTCCGTGGCATGATGGGATCCGGGCAGAATATCGCCGGCAAGCCGGCCGGCGGGATCGATATCGTTCTCAACGTCCAGGGCGACGAGCCGGAAATTGAGCCGGCTTACCTGGACCGCCTGGTCGAGCGGCTGTCGGCTGAGCCCGACTGCCCCGTGGCAACGTTGGCCTGCCCCTTCCCCGCGGGCACCGACCCCGCTGATGCGAATTGCGTAAAAGTCGTGCGAAATCGGTCCGGGCGGGCGCTGTATTTCTCCCGCGCCCTGATACCATTCCCTCGGGACGGGATTGCGGCCGGCAGCGGCGAGGGTTGGCTGCTCCACCTCGGCGTTTACGCGTACAGAACGGATTTTTTGCTGGAGCTGGCAAGCTGGCCGCCGACGCCGCTGGAGCGCGTCGAAAAGCTGGAACAGCTCCGCGTCTTGGAGACCGGCCGCTCAATCGCGGTCGAACTGGTGGATCAGGCGGGCGTCGGAATTGACACGCCCGCGGATTATGAACGATTTGTGGCGCGCTGGCGGGCAACCGGCGGCGCGCCGGTTGCATAAGCGGTGTGGCGGATGTGAAGGTATCGCCCGGCGCGGCCCCGCCAGCCTAGCTTTGCGGCAAATGACTCAATGAGCGAGCGTGAAACTGCGCCCGCGACTTGGCCCGAATTATTGGTGGCCCATGATGGACGGACGTTCGATATTTGACATTGTTCGTGATCGCTCCGACGACACGGAGTTTTACCTGCCGCTGCCGGCCGGCTACGAACTGGGACGCACGCGCTACGTCGTCGTCTTCGGCACCGTCATGAGCGGGTTGGGCAAGGGCATTTTCAGCTCGTCGCTCGCCAAGTGCCTCCAAGACAAGGGCCTCTCCGTCGCCCCCGTCAAGCTCGAAGGCTACCTCAACATCGATGCCGGCACGCTCAACCCGTATCGCCACGGCGAAGTTTTCGTCCTGGACGACGGCACCGAGTGCGACATGGACCTGGGCACCTACGAGCGGGCCCTCGACCAGAACCTGGCCCGCCTGAATTTCGTCACCAGCGGGCAGATTTACCGGCGGGTGCTCGAGCGCGAGCGCATCGGCGGCTATCTCGGCCGCGACGTACAAATGATCCCGCACGTGACCGGCGAGGTGAAAGACCGCCTGCGCGAGCTGGCGATCGCCTCGCGGGCCGACGTGGTGTTCGTTGAAATCGGCGGCACGGTCGGCGACGTGGAGAACGCGTACTACATCGAAGCCATGCGCCAGCTTGCGTTCGAAGAGGGGCCGCGCAGCGTGTGCTTCGTCGCCTTGACGTACGTCATGGAGCCGTCGATCCTCGGTGAGCAGAAGAGCAAGGCGGCCCAACTGGGCATCCGCCGGCTGCTCGAATGCGGGATACAGCCGCACATCATCGCCTGCCGCGCCCAGAACCCGGTCACGCACAAGGTACGCGAGAAGATCGCCATGTTCTCGAACGTGCCGCCCGACCGTGTCTTCAGCATGCACGACTGCGAGAGCGTCTACCAAATTCCGGAAATGTTGCGCGGTGCCGGCTATGACCGGGCGGTAATCGAATGGCTGCGGCTTGAAGACAAGGTCGATGAGCAGGCCGAACGCACCTCGCGCGAGGTCTGGGGACGCTACCTGGCGCGGCTGCGGTCGGCCGAGCACCAGGTCACGATCGGCATCACCGGCAAGTACACCGCGGTTCGCGACGCGTACGCCAGCATTCTGAAGGCCCTGGAGCACGCCGGCGTGCATTGGGGGTGCAAGGTTCACGTTCGCTGGATTGATACCTCGCACCTTAACGATCAAACCGTCTCGGAGGCGGTCAAAGGGCTGGACGGCATCATCGTTCCCGGTGCGTTCGGCACGCGCGGTGCCGAGGGCAAGATCGCCTGCCTCAAGTACGCCCGCATGAGCAAGCTGCCGTGCCTGGGCATCTGCTACGGCTTCCAAATGGCCGTAATCGAGTTCGCCCGCAACGTGTGCGGCATGGAAGACGCGAACTCGACCGAGATCGACACGGAGTGCCGCTACCCCGTCATAAACTTGCTGCCCGAGCAGAAGAAGATCGAGGGCTTGGGCGGCACAATGCGGCTGGGCGGCCAGGACGTTCACGTGCGTAAGGGCACACTGGCCTGGCGCATGTTCGGCGAGCGCACCCGCATGCGCTTCCGCCACCGCTACGAAGTCGACCCGCGCTACATACCGCAACTGGCAGAACACGGCCTCATCTTCTCCGGCCGTTCGCCGCGGGCGGAGATCATGAACATCCTGGAGCTGCCGCAGGAGATGCACCCCTATTACGTCGGCACGCAGGCTCACCCCGAGCTGATCAGCCGGCCATTGCGTGCCAACCCGATGTTCGCCGGCCTGGTCCACGCGGCCCTGCGGCGAGCTTACCCGGACTTCACCGCCCCTCTGACCTTCGCGGGCTTGATGGAGCGCGAAAACGGCGCGGAGCCCGCAGTCGGCGAGGCGGAGGTGGTCGCGGCCGACCTGGTCGCGCGGGAGCAAAGCAAAGCCTAGCCTGGTCCCCCTGATCCGAGGCCGAAGCGCAAGCGAGGGGAACCGGTCCGTGTCCGCGCGTGCCACCTGAGCGATTGGGAGCACGCTGGTCACATTCCGGCTCGACACGAGCCGGCTCTGCTACTCACTGCGCGCACGCGG
>JAAYXS010000081.1 GCA_012515775.1 Phycisphaerae bacterium | reverse complement strand
GCCGGCCCTGCGCCAATCAGCATGAAAGGAAAGACCCGTTTCTTTCCTTTCTCTGTGCTGATGGGAGGCTCATTATGACACCCCTGCGACAACGTTTCATCGAGGATCTGCAACTTCGCAATCGATCCGAAAGGACGATCGAAGCCTATGTGCGGCAAGTCGCGCGCTTTGCCCGGCATTTCGGCCGTTCGCCCGAGCAGCTCGGACCAGAGCAGGTGCGAGAATACCAACTGCATCTGCTGGCGCGGAAAGTGAGTTGGAGCGCCTTCAACCAGTGCGTGTGCGCCCTACGGTTTCTCTATGGCACCACGCTGGGACGCTCCGAGCACCTCAAGCGGCTCCCCTATGGCCGGCGGCCCAAGAAGCTGCCCGTGGTGCTCAGCCAGAAAGAGGCATTGGAACTGCTCTTATGTGTCGAACACCGGGGATACCGCATGGTCCTGACCACGATGTACGCCACGGGCCTGCGCATCGGCGAGGCCGTGGCATTGCGAGTGGCCGACCTCGACAGCCGGCAGATGACCATCCTGGTGGCTCGGGGCAAGGGGAACAAGCAGCGGTTGGTCCCCTTGTCGCGTCCACTGTTGGGGGAGTTGCGAGCCTGGTGGCAGAGCCACTGCGATCCGGTCTGGCTGTTTCCTGGAAGCCGGCCGGATCGTCCGATGGACGTCTCGCCGGTGCAGCGTGCCTGCCAGGCGGCAGTAAGGCGTGCGAAATTGAAACGGGGCGTGTCGACGCACACGCTACGTCATACGTTCGCCACCGAATTGCTGGAAGCGGGGGTGGACCTGTTGACCATCCGGGAGATCCTGGGGCATGCATCCCTGAGCACGACGGCGATCTATACGCACGTGCGGCGCGACCGCCTCGTGGCGGTTGCCGAGGTGCTGGGCCTGTTGCCCCTGGAGCAACTCCGCCAGGACACGGTCAAGGGGGCACCTGCCAAGCGCTCGGCGCGTCGCAAGGAGTCGGAGAAGTAATTCGCCGCTACGGGGCCTCGTTCCTGGGACGTTTTGGCGAGCGGCTGACGCCCGGGCAGCGCAAGACGCTGGCGGCGTTGGCCGCTTGCCGCACTGCGCGGATGGGCACACGCATCTATCTCTGTGAACACTGCGGCCAGACCGTCACGCTGCCGAACTCCTGCGGCGACCGTCACTGCCCCAAGTGCCAGGCTGGCAAACGTGCGGCGTGGCTTGCGAAGCGCCGCGAGGAGTTGTTGCCGGTCGAGTATTTTCAGGTGGTGTTCACCGTGCCGGAGGAACTCAACATTCTGGCGGCCGCACACCCCAAGGTGTTCTACACGCTGTTGTTTCGTGCGGTGAAGGATACTCTGCTGGAGGTCGCCGCCTCAGCGAAGCACTTGCGTGCGGCGATCGGTGGCCTGATGGTCCTGCATACTTGGGGGCAGAACCTGCACTTGCACCCGCATGTGCATGTGATTCTGCCCGGGGGCGGTTTATCACCGGATGGCCAACGGTGGGTGGCCTGTCCCAGGGGATTCTTCCTGCCGAACCGAGTCCTCAGCGAGGTCTTCCGCGGCAAGCTCTTGGATTTTATCAAGCAGGAACACGCGGCAGGACAGTTGCCGATGACCGGCGGATTGGCGGACTTGGCCGATCCAGGACGTTTTATGCAGTGGCTTTCACCGAGATACCAGACCGACTGGGTTGTCCATACCGAGCCGTCGAACGACCGCGACCCGCAGCAAGCCCTGAAGTATCTGGCCCGTTACACGTACCGGGTGGCGATCTCCAATGACCGCATCGAGTCGATCGACCGCGGCCAAGTGACCTTCCGATACAAGGACTACGCGCGCGGCGGGCGATGGCGGCGGATGACGCTTTCGGCAGAGGAATTCCTGCGGAGATTCTTGCAGCACGTTCTTCCCACCGGATTTGTCCGGATTCGGGCCTTCGGCTTCTTGGCTAACCGTCACCGCGCGGAGAAGCTCATGCTCATCCGGCGGTTGCTCGGCGCGAGTGAACTGGCCGCCGAATCGGCCGTAGCACCGATCATGGACGATCGCCCCTGCTGTCCGCACTGCGCGGAGCCAGCCTTGAGATTGCTCGGTGAAACCGCGCGGCCGAGTGTTCAGCGACTGGTTGAGAGCACCTATCCGGCGAAGATTCTCGACAGCTCATGATTTGTTTGATAAGAACGACCCTGCGCGCTGCTTTCGTGCCGACGCTGCCAGCCGGCTCACTTCCGCTATGCGATGCTTCGGCCTGCGATCCTGCAGGATCGTTTTCTTCCGCCCAGACGTCCCGCCGCCGCGCCGTGCTTTTGGTGGCCTCTTTCTTCTCCGCCGCCGCCCTGCTCGAAAAACACGACCTGGGCAAGATTGCTTGCCACCCGCAAGGTCGGCTACAATGGGGCTGTGCGGAAGGAGACGGGCAATAGAAGGCCCTTACCCGCTTCCGGCTCCGCGGTTTCGTTCAACTGGTTTCTATGCTGCTCGCTCCCGGCCACGCGTTTATCGATGGGGACTCTTTGGCGGGAGCGAGCAGCATAGAAACCTT
>JAAYXS010000579.1 GCA_012515775.1 Phycisphaerae bacterium | reverse complement strand
GTCGACGAGAAGTGACGTTGCAACGTTCACACCTGGCGCGACCGTGACCTCACAACATATCCACATCTTCTCTATCGATTCCTCTAGCTTCATTCCTGTAGCTTCATTCCTGCTCGCGCGATATGCCAATAGCTGCTTACGTATCAGTAATCAGACTCAGCCTTGACCCGCCTGTTTGCGAAGTAATAGGATGAGGCAGCGTTCGGGTCTGTGCCCGCGGCAATAATTGACCAGTAATTGGGCGACACAATCGGCTCATCGCCGAGCAATGCTGTCTAGAATCGTCGTCGGCGGCCGGAGGACAACACCGGCTCTTGGGTGGCGCTCCGCACTCGCCCCGCTGCGCCGGAGAAAGCCAGATGTATGTACGCCCGCAGAAAAATCGCGGGCCTCTTGATCCTGGTGGGCGTCCCCGTTCTGGTAGCCGTGCTGTGGTTCGCCAGCGGCCGCGAAACGTTCACCAAGTCCGGCCGCGCGGTGGAGGTCGCCGTGCGCGACCCGCTGTTCGGCGATATGGTGACCGAAACGCGCTTCGAGCGCGGCCCGATTTTCGGCTACTACATTGGTCTGGACCTACTGCTGCTGGCGCTGCTGCTGGCCGTGGTCGTGGGCGCCATCTGGTGGTTGCTCGCGCGGCGCCGGCGACGTCTGGACAATTCTGCCAAGGAAGCGACGCCATGAGACTTTCAGTATTTACACTGCGGTTGATCGCTTTGACCGCGATTCTCAGCACATCAGCTTTGCCACAGGTGTTCGCCACGGGACTGGACGTAAACGCTTCCGGCCCCAAAACCTTCTACGTTAACCCGCGCGCCGGTAATAGCCAGGTCACAGTGTTCAGTAGGTCCACCCTTGAGGATTTCACCACTGTCTGCAATCGCGTCAGTGGCGAATGGCAAGTGGACCCGAAAAACCTCGAAACCTTCCGTGGGCGGTTTTCGCTGCGCGTGGAAGACATGCATACGGGGATCGAGCTGCGCGACCGCGACATGCGCGGTGCGGAGTGGTTCGACGTCGCGCGTTATCCGGAGGTAGTTATAGAAATCAGCAGGGCCGAAAACGTGCGACCCGCGAGCGCCAACACCGCCAGTATGAATCTCGTCGGCACTTGCACGATGCACGGCCAAACCAATCCGGTTACTATTCCCACCACACTGGCCTATATGGTAGAGTCGCCCCAGACGATGAAGCTCGTTAAAGGCGACGTGGTTCGCGTTCGCGCCGACTTCACGGTGAAACTGTCAGACTATGGAATCACCGGGCCGCGCGGCAGCGAAATCATCGGCGTCAAGGTATCCGACGAACAGGAGGTAAAAGTCACCATATTCGGCGCCACCGAAAAGCCGCCTGAGGAACTGGCCGTAGATACGCAGCCGGCCGCACGCGGAGCCGCTGTTCCACCGCCGCCACCACCACCGCCACCGCCGCCCAATTAGCGAAGATCAGCAGGTGACAAGGATTCGGCCAGCTTGCATGTGTAACCTTTCTCCGGCTCTGGGCGTCATGAGTCGATTGACGGTCGGACTCGTGGCATTGGGCGCGTTGGGCGTGCCGCACGCGCTGGCGACAGCCCTTGACGTAAAGGCCTCGGGCGAGAAGACGTTCTACCTCAATCCCCGTGCCGCCAACAGCCAGATTACGATCTTCAGCCGGGCGCCCCTCGAGGACTTCACTACCGTGTCCAACCGTGTCAGCGGCGAGTGGCGTGTAGATCCGAAGAACCTTGAAAGCACTCGCGGCCGCTTCGCAATGCGCATAGAGGACTTGCGCACCGGCTTGGACGTCCGGGATCGCGACTTGCGCGGCCCGGACTGGTTCGACGCGGCGCGCTTTCCCGAAATAAAGATAGACGTTGGCAGCGTAACGAATGTCAAGAAGACCGGCCCCAACACTGCCAACATGACTCTGGTAGGCGTCTGTTCAATGCATGGGCATACAAACCCTGTGTCGCTTCCGGCTACCCTGGCGTACCTCGACGAGTCGCCGTTAACAATGAAACTGGGCGGGGGCGACGTAATTCGCATCCGCGCCGAGTTCACCCTTCGATTGTCGGACTTCGGCGTCACCGGTCCGCCCGGAACCGAGATGATGGGATTCAGGGTGGCGAACGAACAGGAAGTCAAGGTTGCACTCG
>JAAYXS010000578.1 GCA_012515775.1 Phycisphaerae bacterium | reverse complement strand
TGTCCAGTTCGGCAGCCCTGTCGGTCGCCACCGCGCTGGGGTTGGCAAGCCTGGTGGGAGCGTCGTTGAGCCGGGAGGAGATAGCCCCGATCTGCCGGGCCGCGGAACACGAATTCGCCGGCGTACCGTGTGGAGTAATGGATCAGTACGCGTCGCTCTTCTGCCAGGAGAATCACGCGCTGCTGCTGGATTGCCGAAACCTGCAGATAAGACAGGTTCCGCTGCGGCTGGACGGGCACACCTTCCTGGTAATTAACTCGGGCGTGAAGCACGAGCTGGCGTCAAGCGAATACGCCAAGCGGCAGGAGCAGTGTGCAGCGGCGGTTGCCCACTTTCGGCAAGCCGACCCGGCCATACGGTCGCTACGGGACGTTACCGAATCGCAGGTCGCGGCCGAGGCAGAGCGAATGCCGGGCGAAGTGGCCGCTCGCGCTCGCCACGTCACGTCCGAGAATCGGCGCACCGTTTCCGCAACGGAATCGCTGGAAAGAGGAGATTTGTCGCATTTTGGGCGCTTGATGTACGAATCACACCTTTCGCTGCAACTCGACTACGAGGTTTCGTGCGCGGAGCTGGACCTGCTAATCGAGCTGCTGGCGGGCGTTCCCGGCGTGCTCGGGGCAAGAATGACGGGCGGGGGGTTCGGCGGTAGCGTGGTGGCCCTGGCGCGGGCAGACGCGGTCGATCACGTCCGGCGCGAGCTGCACCAACGATACGACACAACCGACCGGCAGGCCGCTCTCATCCTGGTCCGGCCGAGTGCCGGAGCATCGGTGACCTCCGGCGAGCAATAGGGGGCGCCGCGATGTCCGGGCAAGCGATTCACCGGCTTGAGCTGCAAAGCGCTACTCCGGACGCCGCAATCCGAGCGTAAGTATCTAATTAACAGTTACTTACGCAACATTTCGGTCGCTGCTGCTCTCGAAACTTATTGACCGCTACCGAGGGTGATCGTATACTAGTTGGGCTATGCCCTAGGAATCAGCGTCCGTCGAGCTTGTTACAGCCGCCCAGTACGCGGCCCAGGCGGTGAGTGGTGGCGAAGAAACCGGTCAACAAGAACGCTTCCAAGAAAACGTCCCGTGGCGGTTCCTCGGCCGGGAGCGCACGCGCCCGCAAGGCTCCGGCTAGCAACGGGCGTGCCACAAGAGCAGCGAGCGCCAAAAAGCGCGCCCCGGTCGGGCGGGCGCAGCCGGCGCCCAAGGCAGCGGTCCAGCGCGTTTCAACGACTGATGAGGCTGTGAGGCAGGTTCGGACCAGTGCCGAAGCCGGCCTGACCAAGAAGGATTTGGAGCAGTTCCGCGAAATGCTATTGCAGAAGCGGGCTGAGCTGGTGGGCGACGTTCACACCTTGCGGCAGGAAGCACTCAAGGGCAGCCGGCAGGAGGTGGCCGGCGATCTGTCGAGCATGCCGATACACATGGCCGATCTGGGTACCGATAACTACGAGCTGGAGTTCACCCTGGGGCTGATTGAAGGCGGCCGCGCGGTGTTGCAGGAGATCGACGAGGCGCTTGAACGAATCGAGCGTGGCACGTACGGTATCTGCCAGGCCACCGGCAAGCCGATCGGCAAAGCCCGCCTGCGGGCCAAGCCGTGGGCCAAGTACAGCTACGAGTACGTCCTGGCACAAGAAACCGGAAAGCGGGCCTAGATCAGCTATTGTCGGCTAACAGACCCAACGAGGTAGCGGGACCGGCGAGCGAACGGACGAGC
>JAAYXS010000577.1 GCA_012515775.1 Phycisphaerae bacterium | reverse complement strand
CTGGCCGCAGGCAGCTCGGGGTGTGGATTAGGATGAGAGACAGGCGGGTCCGGCACGCTGTTCTCCAGATGCAAGTCTTCTCGGACGAAAGGGCGTCGGGCCTGAGTGCGACGCCAATAGTTGGCGAGTGGCGCCGGCAGGGTCCACATAACTGGCGCGTCGCCCCGCAAAATCCGTGACGTTCCGGCGCGTGGCCGGCGTCGGCGCAAGGGTTGCCGTGCCGCCGAGGCGCGCCCGCGGGTCTGGTAATCCGCGGGGTTGACTACTCGGCGTGCCAAATTGCCGGCACGAGCAGCAGGTTCGAAGCGTTGAACAGGAAATGGGCCGCAACCACGGTGAGCAGGCCCCCGCGCCGCGCGTAAATGGCGCCCAGAACGATGCCCATCCACAATGCTATGAGCGCGTTGAAGTAGCCGGCTCCCAGATGGGCCAAGCCGAAAACGGCGGCGGAGGTCAATATCGCGAGCTTGGGTGCGCGGAATAGATCGGTCAGGTAACGCAGCAGCAGGCCGCGGAACAGCAACTCCTCCGCCGCGGCGCCGATGGCCGTCACGACCAGCACGAGCGCGGCCCGGTTCTGCGTGGCCGCGGCAAAAAGCGTCTTGGCGGTAGGGCTGCCCACTTCGCCAGTCGGGCGAAACCAGAGCCAGTACGGCACAGCAACGAGCACGTCGAAGGCGTAGATGCAGGCCACGGCGGAAATCGCCCAAATCAGTTGAGCCGGAAGCCTGTCGCGCGAGCGGATCAGCGACGGCAAACCGCGCAGTCGCTCCAGTCCCAACGTCAGAAGCGCAGCCAGGACCATCAGCAGTGAGAAGTAGAAGGCGGTCTGATCGAAGCGGTCCGGCTGGTGGGGTGCGAACCACCGTGCGCAGAGCGCAGGCCCGCCCCGGTAAAAGGCGCCCAGGGCGATTACGAGAACAAGCAGGCGCCAAGCCGCAGCCAGGCGCGACAGTTGCGCAGCGCGCGCAGGCGGCGCAGCCCTCGCCGAGGGCCCTGACCCCGACAGTCCCGGAATTTCAGGCGACACAAAATGCTATCGCCCCGTGCCGACCCCCGGCTGGAGCCGGGCTGGAGCCGCCCCGCAGTGCGTCATCCAAAGATCAAGAGATGCGCGACCCGCCACCTCTTGATCCCTAGATCCCTCGATCCCTAGATCCCTGAATCTTACTCGAACGCCCGCACGATCAGCGTATCGTTCTGCCCGCCGAAGCCGAAGCTGTTCGACAGGCACGTGCGGACCGTCGCCTTGCGCGGCTTGTTCGGCACGTAGTCCAGCGGGCAGTTCGGATCCGGGGTCGAGTAGTTCGCGGTTGGCGGGATGATGCCGTCGCGGATGGCCAAAACGCAGGTGATCAGCTCGACCGCACCGGCGCCGGCGATCAGGTGGCCGAGCATGCTCTTGACGCTGCTTATGGGAACTTTTTTGGCCAGGTCCCCGAAGACCGTGCCGATGGCCAGCGACTCGATTTTGTCGTTCTCTTCCGTGCCAGTGCCGTGAGCCGAAATGTAGTGAATGTCCTGCGGCGCAACCTTGGCATCCGCCAGTGCGGCCCGCATGGCGGCGATCGGTCCGCGCCCGGTCTCGTGCATGTCGGTCACGCGGAAGGCGTCGGCGGTTGAGCCATAGCCGATGATCTCGGCCAGAATGCGTGCACCGCGCCGCTGCGCGTTTTCGAGCGATTCGATGATGAGGATGCCGGCCCCTTCGCCGAGCACGAAGCCGTCGCGGGTGGCGTCGAACGGGCGCGATGCCGTGGCGCACGAATCGTTACGCGTGGACAGGGCGGTCAGGCGGTTGAAGCCGGTCACGCCCAGCGGATGAATCATGCTGTGCGCGCCGCCCGTGATCATAACGTCCGCATCGCCGCGGCGGATGATCATGGTCGCCTCGCCGATGGCCTGCGT
>JAAYXS010000576.1 GCA_012515775.1 Phycisphaerae bacterium | reverse complement strand
GGTCGGCGTCGGTAGCTACGTCGATCCGCTGGTGGTACCAATCCACGGCCTCCAGCTCTTCAATCAAGGTGGCCAGTGCGCGGTGTTCATCGCGCACTTGCGTGGACAACTCAGACGCCGGCTCGTGATAATATGGATCCGACAAAGCTGATCCTCCGGAAAAAAGGGCTCATCCTCCGGCACAGCCACTGCTGCTGCGGACACATCAACTCTTATGTCTGCCAATCCGGAAAATCAAACGAGCCCCGCGCTCGGCATTGTGGAATTCGGCGCGCACGCAGAGAGGATATTCGAGGACTGCAGCGCAGGCAGCGGCCTCCTCATGTGCCGGGGCGACCCGTATCGGCTCGCTCATTGGCAACGATTGTTACAGCCACGCACGCCGAGGCGCGCATTTACTCTAGACACGTTCGCGCCTTCGCAGCATAATTCAGTTAGATCGAGTATTTTGATCATTGTTCGCGCGTTACGGGACGTTGAAGCGCTCGGAGCCGAGCCATGTCAATCTCAGCGGAGTGTCCGGCCTGCGGAGCGCGGTATAAGGCGCCTCGAACGGCCGCCGGGCGACATCTCAAGTGCAAGCAGTGCGGAGTGCGGTTTCAGATTCCGGCCATTGGAGAGATCTACGACCTTGTTCCATCTGAGTCGACGCACGCGCAGGAAGGATTTGCTGACCTTGACGCACTGGCCAACGGGCAGGCGGTTGATGCGCCGCGTGACGACGCTGCCACAGTAGCCGAGGATCATGCCGTGACCTTCGCGCTGAGCGGCGGGCCGAGGTCCGCCGCGATCGATGAGCGCCAGAGAGAACCGAAGGGGGCGGCCGCCCATCTCGAGTTCTTGCTCGGCATCTGGCAAAGCGTGGCCGCCTTTCGCAAGCCGAGCAACCTGTTGACGTTCATACTGCTGGTTGACGCTGGGGGCGGCTCAGTCTCTGCAAATGGCCGCGCTGGTAGTGCCAATGCCCTGCTGCCTGCTACGGGCGGGGTTTGCATTCGTTTGGCTGGTGGTCACGCGTTGGTACATGGGCTTCATGATGAACCTCGTGCAATGGGCGGCCGGCGGTGAACGGGACTTCCCCCGGCTGTCAGCCGAGGAGGGTTTTTGGAATGGTGTACTGGTTCCCTTTTTTCAGATGTTCGTGACGAGCTTCTGTGCGGCGTTGCCGGCCTTTTTTCCTGTTGGGGGCGATCTGCGTGACTGGCCAATTGTCAGCACTGGGAGCAAGGCACGCAGTCGCGCTGCTGCTGGCGACGCTGGCCGGGATTTGCGCGTGGCCGATCATGGTCTTGGTGGTTTCCTGCGGTCGCAGCGTGCTGGGGCTGCTGCGCCTGGATTTGATGCTATTGACAATCGTTCGCTCGTTACCGGCGTACGTGTTGACCCTTTTGGCGGTCTATTTGGCCTTCGGGATCAAGATTGCCATTGCCGTATTGGTAAGCGCGGCGGAGGCCGAGAGGGAGATTGGCGTTAATTGGGGAGCGATATTTGTGCTGCCGGTGCTTCTGGTGGGCGTCGGCCTATTGTTCGATGTGATCGCCATGCGGGCGATTGGCAACTACTATCGTTGCTTCAAGAACAAGTTCGCCTGGTCCTGGGGTTGACCGGTGGGAAGACTTTGGAACTGGCCCACACCCGGCGGCAGCACGGCCGGCGGTGCTGCGTTCGTCTTGCCCGCCAAGGCTTGCAGAAGCTTGGGCATTTGGGCCCGTTCGGGGACCAGGATGCCGCCCGACATGATGGCTTTGATGGTCTCCTCGAAGGTCCAGTCCAGCTCCACGATGTCGCTGCGGCGCAGCATGAATACGAAGCCGGTGGTCGGGTTCGGCGTGGTGGCGTAGAAAATCGTGGCGTATTCCTCGCCTGTGTCCGGATCGGCAAAGATGTTCGTGACAAACCCGAGCGAATACACGCCCGGCGTTAGGAACGGGAACATGGCCACGCGCTGGAACTTCTGTGTGGCCTCGCCGGTGAAGCTGTCGAGCACCTGCTTCAGCCCGCGATAAACCGTCTTTACGAACGGCACGCGGTCGACCCACTGCTCAATGAAGTCGATCACCCGCCGGCCGATCAAGTTGGCCGCAAAGATGCCGACCGCGTACAGGACCAGCACCGTGAGCAGAACCGCGATGGCGCCAATGCCCCAGCGTACGTGCCAGGGCATCATTTCGAAGAACTGCTCTTGCGCGTGTGGCAGGCCCATCTCGTTGAGCCGGTTCCAGCGTTCGAAGTCGAAGTGCAACTGTTCCAAGTAGGGCCGGCCGCCAGGGCTGAGCAGCAGCCCTTTGAGCGCCCAGCCGGAGGCGTCGCGCATCCATTCAAACACGAAGCGGATCACCCAAAAGGTGACCAGCAGAGGCAGGATGGTGACCACGCCGGTTGTCAGCCGCGTGCGAATCAGGGCGCGCAGCGTGGCCAGCAAACGGTTACGGTGTTTTAGGTGAGCAGCGCCTTTGTCAGAAACGGTCAATCAGCTTTCTCCGGTAGCAGCCTCAGCGGCCACGGCCGGGCGCGAGCGATCGCTCGTCCGCGCCCGGCAGGTGGTCGGATATTCTATGGCAAATCGGCGAGACTCGACCTATTTAGGCTGGGGCCACGGGGGCTGGTCCCATGAACAGGTTAACGAGGAT
The DNA here is from genome assembly GCA_012515775.1 of Phycisphaerae bacterium. Lineage (GTDB taxonomy): Bacteria > Planctomycetota > Phycisphaerae > UBA1845 > Fen-1342 > JAAYXS01. The sequence goes on along the minus strand of JAAYXS010000576.1, from coordinate 303 downwards.
AGTAGAGATCCAAATCAGGACGATGACCCCAACGATCAGAATCAGAGCGCGTACAATGCCCTTCATTGACATAGTCCCTTCAGAAGAGTGTGGTTTTTGCTGGTGGACGACGATTACGAAGCTAAGCTGAAGGGCTGCATCAAATCAGCAGTACGCACAGGAACGCGGGGGTTGGGAGGGGCGCGGCGATAAATGTCCTTAGCGCCACGGTTATGCGGGCCGCGGCTGTCTCTGCCGGCGCGCAGTAATCACGTAAGGCAGGCTGCGTGTGGCCATCGGGGCGTTGGGCGTGGTCGCCGCTGC
>JAAYXS010000009.1 GCA_012515775.1 Phycisphaerae bacterium | reverse complement strand
CAGTACCACCTGCACCGGCCGGGAATCGACATGCCGGCGTGCCGGGCCGAACACGTACAGGCCTTCATCCGCCGCCTGCGAGCCGAGCTGCGCACCAGCATCGGGCAACCCTGGTGGCGCCGCTGGTGGCGTAATGCCCGCGTCCGCATGGCCCAACTAATCAGACGCGGCAAATAGTCGCGTCACTCTCGCATCGTCCAGCCCCCCGCGCGCCCTTATCACCTTATCACGTTATCACTGTATCACTCTGCCATTACGCCCCGACATGCACGATGATCCGCCGCTCCGACCCGCGGCGGCGATGCTCCCACAAGTAGATCCCTTGCCACGTTCCGAGCCCGAGCCGCCCGTGCACAATTGGAATCGATAGCGTCGTCGCCGTTAGCGCGGCCTTGATGTGCGATGGCATGTCGTCCGGCCCCTCGGCAGTGTGCGTGTACAGCGGGTCATCCTCCCGTACCAGCCGGTTCAGCCATGACTCCAAATCGCGCCGAGCCGATGGGTCAGCGTTCTCCTGGATAATCAGGCTGGCCGAAGTGTGCTGCACGAAAACGGTGCACAAACCCTCCTGCTGCCCGGCTTCGGCGACAATCGCCTGAATTTCGCGGGTGATCTCCCGCAGCCCCGCCCCACGCGTCGTTACGGTAATCTGTCGAATCATGGTCCGCGATGATACGCCGGTAATCGCGCTACGGCCAAAACGCAGCGATGGCCACGATTAGCCAGATGAGCGCTCCGGCCACCAACTTCGCCGTGCGGCCAAAGAAAACTCCGACGCCGGCTCCGACGCCGGAGCGAATCGACACCGCCAGCTTTTGCCCGGTGTAGTACTCCAGCAGCAGCGCCCCCGCCGCCGCCCCGATGCAAGCCCCCAGCAACGAGCCCAACAGCGGCAGCGGAATGAACGGCGTCGCGGCGACGGCCCCAATCAGCCCGCCCAGCAACGCGCCCACCGCACCCCAGCGCGTCCCCCCGGCTCGTTTTGAACCCGCCACGCCGGCCAAGAACTCGACCAACTCCGCAATGCCCGCAATTGCCAGAATCGCCACCAACGTCCAGATGTTGAACATCCCCGGTTCCCCGGGTCCCGTTCCGCCGCGCCACCACAAGGCAACGAAAACCGTCGAGGCGATCATCAGCCACGTCCCCGGCAGGCCCGGAATAATGGTGACAAACCAGACCGCATTCACGATGCACAGGAGCACTGCCCAGACATAAGGCATGCACAACCTCGTGAAGCACCGGTTTTTAGCCGGTCAGATCCAGCAGGCCGGTTCATTGACCGGCAAAGGAGCGCCCCCACAAAAGCCGCTCGCACGAAAATACTTTAAACGGCCACGGCTTCGCGCTGCTCGATTTCCGCCGCATCCGTTTGGAATTGCCGTTCTTTGAACAGCACGGCGAACACAATTGCGCCGAGAATCGTGACCACGATCGGCACCAAGAAGAACTTCGGCCAGGCGTGGCTCACGCGCGCTGCGACGAACACGTCGTACAGCGGGCCGCTGATCAGGTTACCGATCAGCATGCCCACGCCATTCGTCGCGAACAACAGCAAGCCCTGGGCGCTGGCACGAATGTCTTTTGGCGACAGCCGTTCCACCGCGATCATGCCGCCGGCGAAAAAGAATGAGTAGCAGATGCCGTGCAGGGCCTGGGCGGCCACGACCAGGTACCACGGCTGGCCAATTGCGAATATCGCATAACGCAGCGGCCAGGCCAGAATTCCCAGCACGATCGTCTTCCGCATGCCCAGGTGACGCAAAGACGGCGCCAGCAGCAGCATCAGCGCAATCTCGCCCACCTGCCCGATACTCATGGCGGCGTTCGCCCAGCCCGGCTCAAGGCCGACCCCACTGTTCGTGTCGGTCAGGAAAATGATCGTGTAGCTGTAGTAGAAGGGAAGCTCGATCGCCACCACAAAGGAGATCACCAGGAGCACCGCGAAATTACGATTCGACATAAGGCGGAAGGCCTCGACGAACGCGTAGGGATTCTTGGCCTGTTTAGCGGGCGGCGTGTTCGGCAGGGTGAAGCAGTAAACACCCATGACTGCAGAGAGCACTGCCGCGAACAACAGGCAATCGCCCACATGCCAGGCGTCCGGCTGGTACCGCCCCCAAATGAGCAGGTAGCCGCTGATGATCCAGTTCACCACGATCCAGCCGATCGTGCCCCACACCCGGATGTTCCCGAATTTCTTGGAGTCCTTCATGTGATGGAAGGCGATCGCGTTCGTCAGGGCGATGGTGGGCATATACAAGATTGCATAGATCAGCAGTACCACAAACATGCCGCCGAATTGCGTTTGCGGCCAGGCGATAAAGAGCAGCACCGCGCCAAGCAGGTGCACGATCCCGGTGAAAATCTGGTTGGGCATGAAGCGATCCGCGATCCAGCCCGCGACCAGCGGCGAGAGCATTGCTCCGAGCGCTGTCGTAAGATACACGAGCCCAATCTGCTTGCCGCTGAAGCCCAGATGCTCCATGTGCTTGCCGAGCAATACTGACCACGCGCCCCACACGGCGAACTCCACGAACATCATGATCGAGAGCCGGACCAGTGGCTGGTGCGACTCCGTGCGCGCGGTTTCTACCGATGCCAGCGCGTCCGGCTGGACTTTCGACTTTGGCGACATAAAAAGGGGCTCCTTTCGTAATTCCTTTCAGCCCAGCATCTTAGCGATACCAAGCGGCGCCGCCAGCACCGCAAATCAGCGCTCGGCACGGCAATGTGGCATCGATGCCGCCGAACGCGCCTTATCGGGCGGCCTGATTACGCCCGGTGGCAGATCGCCTGCGAGGTCAAGCGCGTCGCTTCCTTGATCCATAGGTGCTTAGATCCCTGGGTTGACTCCACTCCCGTCCAGTTGTAGCGTGACGTGCCCCGGTCGTCCCGCTCTGGCAGGGCGCGCTGCACGGTGCGACCGGATTGGGCCGAACCAGACGGAGGATATGATGGACCCACAAAAGAGCATCGCCCTGTTGAATCAAGCAGTCGCCGACGAGCTGCAGGCTGTGCACCAATACATGTATTGGCACTTCCACCTGGACGACCAGGGTTTCGGCCCGTTGGCTGCCCTGCTGAAGCGCATCTCGATCGTCGAGATGACGCACGTCGAAAAACTCGCCGAGCGCATCCTGTTTCTCAAGGGCGACGTGAAGATGGTCCCCAGCGGTCCGGTTGACACCGCCACCGAGGCCACGGAAATCCTCACTCGCGCCGCGGCTTCCGAGCAGAAGGCGGTCAGAGACTACAACAAGGCCGCCCTGGAGTGCAGCGCCAACGCCGACGCCGCGTCAAAGCAGATTTTCGAGTCTCTGGTGGTGGACGAAGAGGGCCACTTCGACGCCTTCGACAAGCAACTTGAAAATATCAAGCGCTTCGGACCCAGCTACTTGGCCTTGCAGTCATTCGATGGCGGCGAATCGAAATCCGATTGACGCCACGCAGGCGGAGCAAACCGGCCGTGACGCGCCGGCTGAACAGTCGGCGCGCCCCGGCGCAGGGGCCGACCTAGCGCGGCGGAGGCTTCGTCAACGCCGCCTCCGCCGAATTCTTGCGGTCGCACTGGCGCTTTTCGTGCTCGTCGCGGTCGCGGACTTGGCGTTTCGCCCCGTTGGACGCATCGTCCCTCCGCCACCCGGCGCCGAACCCGGGCGCTGGGTCTTCCTGGAGGGCGCCGCCAACACCCGCGACCTCGGCGGATACACCACAGTCGACGGCCGCACCGTCCGGCGCGGCCGCGTCTACCGTTCCGGCAACCTGGGGCACCTCTCCTCGGCCGGGGTGAGCGCCTTTCGCGATCTCGGCGTTACCACCGTGATCGACCTGCGCAACCGCCTTACTCCGCTGCCATGGTCCAACGGTGACGTCCTCGGCGTACAACTCGCCGCCCGCGTCCGCGGCTGCCGCATAAGCTTCGAGAAAACCGCAGACCGCTCGCAGTTCTATGTTCTCGGCGTGCAAGAGAACCAGGCCGCAGTGCGTCGTGCCTTCGAGCTGCTCGCGCAAGCCGACGGCCCCGTTCTGTATCACTGCGCGGCCGGCGTGGATCGAACCGGTGTTTTGTCTGCACTGTTGCTGCGTCTGCTGGGCGTATCCCGGGCCGACGCGCTGGCGGATTTTCGCCTTTCCGAGCAAATCGGTGCTCCCGGCAACCTGGACGCGATGAACCGGCTCCTCGATGAAGTCGACCGGCAAGGCGGAATCGAGCAGTACCTCCTGAATGTCGGCGTTTCGGCCGAGTGCCAGAGGCAGTTGCGGCAGAAGCTCTTGGAACCGCCGCCATTGGCCGCGCCGGCATTCGCCCCGCCGCCGCACTGATCGGGAAGAGCGTGCCACATCGCAGGGCCAGGGTAATTAGTAGTTAGTTGTTAGTTATTAGTTGTTAGTTGTTAGTTATTAGTATTGAGAAGGGGGGTACCGTCGGTCAATGGTGGGGTTGCTTCCCGAAGCTCGACTATTGAGGATGCGCGTTGTTCGAACCCGAGCGCCTCTGTTGCGCCGCCTCCGCGTCTTGCGCCTTCCGCACCTGTTCGATCAGTCGCTGCAGTTCCTCCGCTTCCGCTTTCGTGGCCGCGTGCTCGGCTTCCAAATGCTCGTGCTCGGCCGCCAGCGCCGCCGCCT
>JAAYXS010000575.1 GCA_012515775.1 Phycisphaerae bacterium | reverse complement strand
CGGTGCTGCGCGGCTTCATTGCGGAACGCGAGGCCTATCTGCGCCAGGCCAGGGTCCTGGCGCACCCCGAGCAGGCCCAGGACAAGTCGCAGCTCAAAAAGCCCTTCGAACAGCTCGGCAGCACGGAATTCCCGACCAAGGCGCGGGTGCTCAAGGCGCTGCTCAGCTCGCGGCATGAATTCGAGGTCTCGCTGGCCGAGTACAACGAAGCCGACGCGCGCCGCGCCCTACAAAATATAGAGGACCTGGGGCGTCGTTTCCCGGTGCACGTCGAGGTTGCGGTGGTCCAGGACTGCCGGCAGAAGTTTGAGGCGTTCGTGGCGCGCTGCGAGCGGTACCGCCGGCAGGTCGAACAGGTGGCCGGCCAAGCGGTCGAGGCGGCCAGGCGCGGCGAGCCGAAAACCGCCGACTGGCTTCTGCGGCGCCTGCGGGCCATTCACGCCCTGACGCCGGTGCTGCTGTCGGCCGAGCGCTTTGAGGCGATTGCCCAGCAAATTCAGCGCGTGAGCCAGAAGCACGCCCAGCGCGAGGCCCGCGCCGCGCTGATCGCGCGCGAGCGGGCCGTGGCCGACCGCATCAAGCGTGCCGGGGCCGCCATCTACCGCTTCCACAAGGCCAGCGCCGAGTTGCCGCCGGAGAGCGAGGAGTACCAGCGGGCCGAAGCGGCCTACAACGCCGCAGTCGAAGAAGTGCGGAGTCTGGACACAGACTGGCTGACGGGGCTATTACTGGACTTGGAGACTTACCTGGACGACCTGCACGACCCCGAAGGCCGCACCGAAATGCAACTGGACCGCTTCATCGGAACAGTGCGCGTAGCCCTAAGACAACTCCGCCAAGAAATCCGCGCAATAACGGCCGCACGCCAACGCGAAGCCCCCTAGCCCCACAGCAGAGCCGGGGCGTGTCGCCCCGGAATACCGCCAAGAATTCCCCCATCCGCACAGTCGCCGCCCCGCCTCCGGCGTGTCGCCCCGGAATGCCGCCGCTAATCTGTCATCCGCCGCTCGTGCGGGTGCCATGCCCAAGCCCGCGTTGCGGGCGCGGGCATGCCCCGGCAGTAACCGCGCAGAGCAGAGTCGGCGCGTGCCGCCCCGGAATGATGCCAACGTGTCGCAACTCGCCTTTATGCGAGCAGAGCCGGGGCGTGTCGCCCCGGAATGCCGCCAACAAGCTCGCATCCGCGCAGTCGTCCGCCCCACGACCCGAGCCCGCCTAATCCGAGCCCGAAGCGCCAGCGAGGGCACGTAGCGTCCTCCCCGAAAGGTAGCGTCGGCCCGCCGCGACCACATTCCCACGTTCCCACATTCCCACGTTCCCACGTCCGGCAAGACTAAGGACTAACAACTAACAACTCTTCGCCCTACATTCCCACATTCCCACATTCCCACGTTCCCACTTTCCCACGTTTTCACGCGTGCGTGCCCATCGTTCAGGGCCACCGGCTGATGCAGCGCAGAAAGCCTGAAACCAACTGCAATAAAAAAAGCCGCAGGTCGTTTGTGCGAGCTGCGGCGGTCGCCCGAAGGCGGTGCCTGCGATTTTCTCTTGTTGCGTAAAATCGCGGGCCCGGATCGATTACACTTGACATAATTTTAATTGCACGTCAGAGTCGCTGTCAAGGACGTTTAGGCGTCATCTTCTCTTTTGTGGTGGAGCGAAGCATGCCTGCATATCTGGGCTTGGACATCGGCAGTAATTCCGTCGGTTCGGCGTGGATTGACACCGACGAGAAGACCATAACATGCGGCATAAGCGTATTCCCCGCCGGTGTTGACGAATCCGACTATAAGCGCGGTGAGCCGAAGAACGTCAAGCGCCGCATGGCTCGCCGAACCCGCATCACCCTCGCACGGCGCGCCGCGCGCAAACGCCTCCTGCGGCAGAAATTGCTGGCAGTCGGGCTGCTGCCGCGTGACGAGGGTGATTTCAAGCGTCTGCTGGAAACGACAGACCCGTGGGAGCTTCGAAGCAAGGGTCTCGACCACGAACTAACGCCACACGAATTCGGGCGCGTGCTGCTGCACCTGGCGCAGCGTAGAGGCGCGTTAGGTCTCAAGCTGCCAGACGCGGAGGACGGCCAAGTCGATACGACTGACGACGAGGGACGCGTGAAGGCCGCAATCGGCCACGTGCGCGCACAAATGCTGGAAAGGAAGGCCCGCACTTTCGGCGAATTCATCGCGAAAGTGCGTGCCGAGCGCGTCAGCCCCATCACGACTGAGGACCGGCGTCCGCCCGCCCGGCGCAAGGGCCCGCGCGAGTATCGCGACCCGATCCGCAACCGGGCGGGAAGTTACGAACACTGCGCCGATCGTGCCATGATCAGAGACGAGTTCACTAAGCTGTGGGAAGCGCAGACCGCATTCAACGGAGAGACGGCGCGCCTCCTGACTCAGGCAAACGGCTTGCGCACCGCGCTGGATGACGAAGCGGGTGACTCAATCTGGCTGCACAAAGGCCTGCTGTTCGGCCAACGCCGGCAATCCTGGGACCTGGGAACGCTCGGACGATGTGTTCTGGAGCCAACCGAGCGCTGCGTACCTCACGCGGACATGTATGCCTCGCGCTACCTCGTAGTCGAGACGGTCAACAACCTGAAAATCATTGAGCGTGGCAGAGAAGCCCGCCCACTGACGCCCGAAGAGCGACAGAAGATCAAGGACTACCTCAGCGGACCGCTGGGAACGGAGCGGGCTCGCAAAAAGCGTGGCGATACCGGCCCCGTCGCCGACAAGCCGAAAACCAGTGTCACTATCACCGACGTGCGAAATCTGATGGGCTGGGGCCGCGCCACCAGAACCTCGCAGTTTCGGTTCAACATCGAGTCCGACCCGGATCGGGTCATCAACACCGGTTGGTTCAGCCGCGAGATCATCCACGGCGCCATCACGCCCGCCAAGTGGGCAGAAATGCCGCAGCGCCTCCGCGACGGAATTAATCGCGCCATTTTAAAATATGATCCCGATCACGAGGGCGCTGCTGACAAGCTCACACTCGGCGTAATGCAATGGGGCGGACTGAATGAAACGCAGGCGGATGCACTGGTCGCCGCGTGGAAGCGCCGCCCGCGTCCGGACGCCAAACGCCTGAACATGAGCCGCCGCGCCGTGCGGAATCTACTGGCGCTGATGGACCGCGACGAACCCTGGCCGAACCCGCGCCAACCCGGGCAGACCTGCTGGTTGACGCAAATCGAGGCGCGCAAGCTGATCGCTGAAGACGCGGATTTCAAGGATGTGACCACCGGCGCGCCGCTCGACCTGCAGACCAGAGTGCGCTACGCCACCGGCGCCAAGGGCGCCACTGCCCGCGACCGCTACTACATGCAGAAGCACCTTCTGCTGAAGAACGGCAAGCCGATCTTCGGCCCCGACGGACTGCCCCTGGCCGAGCCCCCTCCGGCACCGCTGATCACCAACCCCGTGGTGCGCAAGGCTATTCACGAGGTGCGCCGCCATCTGGTGGACTACATGCTGCGCTTCGAGCGCAAACCGGACGCGATCGTCGTCGAGCTGGCGCGTGAGGCGCGCATGGGGAAGGTTGATGCAGACCGCGTTCTGTTCCGAACCCGTCTGCGCAACCGCATTCGCAACGACATCATCGCCAGTTTTGGCCTGGGCGCGCTTACGTCCACGCAGCAACGCGCCGCCGTCGCCCGGGTTGTGCTGTGTGTGCAACAGGGCGGCATTTGCCCGCTGTGCGGCAATCAGATCGTGACGACTCAGATCACCCCCAGGATGGCCGCCAGCGGTGAAGGGTGCGAGGTGGCCCACATAATTCCCAAGGCCTGCGGTGGGGACAATGGTTTGGGCAACATTGTACTCGCGCACACGAAGTGCAACCGGGACATGGGGCGGCGCACGCCGCGCCAGTTTTGGGAAGGCACCTTCCAGGGGGGGTTCGAGGAAGGCATGCGCTACGTCGAGGGGATCTACCGCGACATCGAAAGGCCCAAGCTGTCGGAAGTGAGAAGCGCCACCGGCCAGTCGCTTTGGGCCTGCTACTTTTCTGGACGCCCCGGTCGATTTGGTCCGACGTTTGATGAGCTGAAAATAGAGCAATTCACGAAGAGCGTCACGGACATTCAGGAGATGACGCCCCGCCAGGAGGCGGCCACCAAGTACGCGACCCGCCAGGTGATGACCTATCTCGCCAACGCACTCTACGGAGGGCAGGGTCTTCCCGAACGTAGCGGCCAACGCCGGATTTTCGCAACGGATGGACTGTGGACAAGCCACCTACGACGCGAGTGGCGCCTGTTCTTCGATCCGCACGCCTCCAGAACCAACGGCCTCAGCGAGGAGCAGGAACACGTTCGAAAGGAGAAGGACCGCGGCGATCATCGGCACCACGCGATCGACGCGGTCGTCATCGCGCTCACTTCGCCGCGCGTACAAAACGCGTGGGAGCAACGCGAGCGAATGGCCGACCGTGACGGCGTAAATACCGCCGACGAAGTCGCGCTGGAAAACTACCGCCGCGCGCACCCCTTGCCGCCCCCGGTCCCGTTTGCGAACGCCCAGGAACTGAAACAACTGGTGCATGCGGCCGTTTTTGGTTCCGATTCCCTGGAACGCCCCGTCTGTCATCGCCCGGTGAAGCGCAAGCTGATTGGCGAATTGCACGAGGCATTTCCGCGCGGCCCCGTTTTGGATCGCGCCGGGTCGCTCACGGACCGGTTCACGAGGCGCATCAGCATCCTGGAATTGGACCCCAACCATCTGCGCGAGCCGCGTCCGGAAACAAAGAACGAAGCAATCAAGCGGCTCGCGGAGCGCCGCCGCCGGCAGACTGGTGAGGATGAGAGCGCGGCCCGCAAATGGGCCCGGGCTGTGGTAAGCGCAAGCGGCTACATGCCGGCAATCGTCGACCAACCCCCTGGTAAAAGCGGCATCGTGCGCGATCTGGCGTTGCGTCGACGTCTGCGCGACTGTTTGTCCGCCGAAGGCCTCGACCCGGACAACTTTACCGCTAACCAGATCAAGAAGCTGGCCGAGGCCGGCAAGGTAAGGCACGTGTCCGGCGTACCGATCCGTTCGGTCGTGCTGCTGTGGACCATTAGCGATCCTGTCCTGGCTTCTCGCTGGGCCACTGACCACGGCACCGGCAAGCGCCGCATGCTGTTCGATGCAGTGACGCACCAGGGTGATGCCCGCGCGGCCAGGGCCTACATTGGAGGAAATAACCACCACATTGAGTTTCGCGTCGCACCACAGCCCGACGGCACAGAAATCTGGTCCGGTAAGATCGTGACGGCCTTTGAAGTCGCGCGGCGTAAGTCGCAACGCCTGCGCGCGTTTCGCCAGGCCGGCATTCCGAAGCCCGGCGATTTCAGGAAGCTGCCAAAGTCACAACGCGCCCAATTCAAACCGACGCTGCGGGCCATCGAAGCGGCGTACCCGCTGGTTGACCGCTCAAATGACGATGCCAAGGGTGGCGAATTCGTGATGAGCCTCGCCGAGGGTGAGATGCTCATGATGAAACACAAAGTTACGGGCAAGTTGGGCTACTTCGTCGTCGCCAAGCTCGAGAAACGTGGCGGCAACAACCGGGACTGCGCAGTGTTGGTACCGCATTGGGACGCCCGTGCGGCCGGAGAACGGAAAGATGCGGAGGGTAAACGCGTCCCTGACTCCAAACGCGAGCAGTTCACCATAACGCCCGTTGATCTCAAGCTCCTCGCGCCACCTGATCACCCGCACGCCATCAAGGTTCGGGCGACCCCGCTCGGAGACGTTTACCCCCTTCAGCGGGACTGAATTCTTCGGGCACGCTTGTCGATGAAATAGCGCCCGCCATGATTAAGCGCACGCTCGAAATCTCGCAGCAGCCCGTTCACCTCACGGTGCGCGATGAGCAGCTCCTGCTGTTAGCGAAAGAGGATGCCCCAAAACGCCTCCCGGCCGACCCGCCCGGACTTTTGGCGCGTGTGCCGTGCGAGGACGTCGCACTTTTGCTGGTTGAGCATCCCGGAACGACGTACTCCCACGCCGCGCTGGTCACCTTGCTACGGTACGATGCGGCCGTGGTCATCTGCGGGCGCGATCACCTGCCGGCTGGACTGCTCCTGCCGTTTTCCGAGCATACTGAGGTGGTCTGGCGCATTCACGACCAGCTCGCGCTGCGCAGGCCGCTGCGAAAACAGCTCTGGCGGCAACTTGTGCAAGCCAAGATCCGGGCGCAGGCGCGCAACCTTCCGTCCGAATCAAACATCCGCACACGTTTGCTGGCGCTGGCTCGCGAGGTGCGCTCCGGCGACCCCCAAAACGTCGAGGCTCAGGCCGCGCGCAGCTACTGGTCGGCCTATTTCGGCGACCTGTTTCGGCGCGATCCCGACGGTGACGGCATCAACGCCCTGCTCAACTACGGATACGCCATCGTCCGGGCGGCCATCGCCCGCGCCGTTGTCGCGGCCGGGCTGCTGCCGGCGCTCGGGATTCACCACGCCAACCGCTCAAACGCGTTTTGCCTGGCGGATGACCTCATCGAGCCGCTACGGCCGCTGGTAGACGCCCAGGTGCACGAACTGGCCGACGCGGGACAGACGGAACTGAACCCGTCTGCGAAAGCCCATCTGTTGCGGCTGCTCACGGCAGAGGTGGTCACCGCGGGCCAGGGCGGTCCGCTGCTGGTGGCCCTGCACAGGCTGGTGGCATCCTATGTGCATTGCCTGCAAGGCGAAGCCCGGCGGCTGGAGATTCCCGTGGCGCTTCCGTGCGTCCCCGACGTTTCGTCCCCGCTGGACGACGTCGCTCCGGGGCCCAAATGATGCGGGAGACGCGCGCCCGTGCAGCTTAGCGGCTATCGTTTTATGTGGGTGCTGGCCATGTTCGACCTGCCGGTGGATACGAAGAAAGCGCGGCGGGCGTATGCGCAATTCCGCAAGGCGCTCCTCAAGGACGGCTTCGCGCGGATGCAGTTTTCGGTGTATATTCGGCATTGCGCCAGCGAGGAGAACGCGAATGTTCATACGCAGCGCATACAGCACGCCTTGCCGGACGACGGCGAGGTGCGCGTCATCACGATCACCGACAAGCAGTTCGAGCGGATGCGCGTTTTTTGGGGAAAAATGCGTCAGGGGACGGAAAAACCGCCGGCGCAACTCGAACTTTTTTGAGGCCGTTCAGCTCCAACTTCTCTCTGCGGCGCGGGTTACGCGGGCAATAGTGTAATCGATCCGAACCCGCGAGCAATCCGCAACACGAAGCCGCGCAGCGCCTGAGGCTGTCCCAGT
>JAAYXS010000008.1 GCA_012515775.1 Phycisphaerae bacterium | reverse complement strand
GCTTGCTGGCCACCGTGCAACCGCAAGAACTTTTGAGCGTCAGCGTCAGCGGCGCGGTCCCGACGTTCCTGACGGTGAACTCGCCGGCAGCCCGCTCGCCCTGCCAGACCTCGCCAAACTCCAGGGCGGTAGGCGAGAGCTCCAGGCGCGGCACACCGCTGCTGCCGGCCGATTCTGGCGTCCCTGCGGCGCCCTTTGCGGCAGGGTCGGCCGGCTGGGCAAGGGCGCTCTCCCAAGTGAGGACAGACAGCGCAACACAAAGCGCAAGGATCACCGCGGCGCTCCTGGGATGGACAAGGGCGGCAATCAACGCATTCATGGACAGCTCCGGTGAGACGGTCTCCTTTTAAGCCAAAGTGGTTACGGCGTTTTTCGTTGGCTCTGGTTACGGGCGCGCGCGGTAAGATCGCGATACTCGGCAGCGTCGGTGGTGGCATAGATTGTCAGCGTGGGATACTCGGGGTCTGTCGTGTACACGCGGATCGGCAGGCCGCCGGGCGGGAACACCACCTGCGGAGGGAACTGCGCCACGAACTTCACGATTGAGGTCGGCTTGCGTCCCGGGCGGTTTGCCTCCGGCGCGAAGGGCTCGCTAAATCGTACGGCAACGTGTGAGTCATCGCATTCTGCCTTCGTGACGCGGAAGGCGGGATCATTCCCGAAATACTCGATATCCCCGGAGGCCTCCAGAGTCTCGTTACGCTCGCCGACCACCAGCAGGGCCGGCTGAAGAAAATTCACCCGGTCGATCTGCTGGACTTGCGTGGATATCTCCAGGCGTGGCTCGTCTTCCAGGCCGGTTGTCACGCGCAGCATATCCGCCATTCGCCGCTGCGTAATCGGCGGCTTGGTGGTGATCACGATGTCGTACTCTTGACCGGAGCGAATCTCTTTCAGTTCGGCCGTAAACTTTCCGGACGCGTACTCTTGCAGCTTCAACTGCATGGGTTGCGGAGTGGTGTTCACGACGTGCACCCGCGTGGACATTTGCTCGTCCGGGCTCAGAAGACGAAAGACGGCGAATTCAGGTTCTACCTGGATTACGCGCTTCACCTCGCCTTCCACGCGAAAGATTTTCTTAGGCTCGGACTTGTCGTTGGACTCAATCGTCACGTTAGCCGTGGTCGAGCCTTGCTTGCCGCGCGTGTTGAAAGTGATCTTTAACGGCGTGGATTCGCCGGGCAGCAGGCGCCGCTTTTCGGGCTGAGCCGCGGTGCAGCCGCAGCTCGAGCTGACGTTGGAGATTTGCAGCTCCGCGTTACCGATATTGGAAAGCTGGACGGTGGTCTCAAGGTGCTCCAGGTGCCGCGCCGTGCCGAAGTTCCAGGAGTCCTGGGACAGCTTCAGCCGAGGCCCGCTTGCCGACGGATCGGGGGTTTCCGTGGATCTGGCCGGCGGCTCGGAAGCGGTTGCGACCAGCAACGCGATTAACGTCCCCAAGAAACAGAGAAACGGCATCAAAAACCTCCATGGCGAACGGCGGGGTGCCTGAAAATCCGCAAGGTGCGCAGCGACACCCGGCCGGCGCGTGGTCGCCCAGGCGCTTCCGGCAAATTTGGACGACCCGATTAAAGACCTCCAAGTTTAGCAAAGGTTAGCCGGCCGGCCAGAGTTGGACGAACGAGTCGGAGTCTCTACAAGTCGACAGGTGTGGCTGATGAACCGGGCCATAGCTGCGCGGGGTCCGGGAATGCCGGTCAGGAGGATTGTTGTCCGATAAATTTTCGCGCGCACATAAAGCCGGCTCGCGTGAGGTTGGCGGACCCTCCCGCATCGGCCGGGCCGCTGGACGGACTTCAACAGTGCGAGCCCGTTCGTTGCAGGCTTGTAAAAGAGGTGAATTCCGGGTACTTTGGTTGCCGGGCGCGCCTTTTTTTTGGCCGATCACCGCCCCGCGGTGACCAGGAGTTCTGATGAACGGACGCGTAAACCGCCTGTGGGCCGGTTTGTTGTTACTCGTGCTGGCCGTACCCGCCTGGGCCATCAAACTCGGTGACCCTGCTCCGCCACTAAAAATCGCTCAGTGGATCAAGGGCGAGCCGGTCGACCTCGCTGCCGGCAAGGGTAAGAACGTCTATGTCCTCGAATTCTGGGCCACGTGGTGCCGCCCGTGCCGGGAAAGCATCCCTCATCTGACGGAGCTTCAGCGGAAGTACAAGGACCAGGGGCTGGTCGTGATCGGAATCACCGACGAGAACAACCCCAAGGCCGTGGCCCCGTTCGTCGCCAAGATGGGCGACAAAATGGACTACACGGTGGCCTACGATGACAATCACCAAACAAACAACGCTTACATCCACGCCTTCGGATTGCGGGGCATACCGCACGCGTTCGTGATCGACCGTGAGGGCCGCATCGCCTGGAGCGGCCATCCAAAATTCGGGCTGGAACAGGCTGTCGACCAGATTATCAATGGCAAGTACAGCCTGGCCGCCGCCAGGACGCGCGAGGAAACCTTGCCCCTGCTGACGCGCTATTACGAACTCGCGTCGGCCGGCCAAAATGAAGCGGAACTCAAAACCCTTGGGCGCCAGATCGTGGACAAGTTGGCAGACGATCCGCAGATTTTGGCGATGTTCTCGTTCGACATTCTTAGCAAAGCAGACTTTAAATATCGCGATCTGGGACTGGCGCTAGACGCCTCCAAGCGGGCCTGCGAACTTGCAGGCGGTCGCGCTGACGTGTTCGCCGTTTACGCCCGTGCGCTTTGGGACAACGGCAAGAAAGCCGAAGCCGTCGAAACTCAGCGGAGAGCCGTTGCCTTGGCCCAAGATAACCCGCGGATTCGCGGGGAGCTGGAGAAAGCTCTAGCGGACTACGAACAACAACTCAAATCCCAGCCATAGCTGGTCTGCCGGGCGCCGACCGCCGCAGCCTTGTGGGCCGGCATTCGGCGCGGTTGGCGGGCGAGGGGGGCGCGCAAGGCGATTAATCGGCCGCTTGGCCTGACTAACGTGCCCTGCTGGATGGCGTGGGGTACGAGTATCGGCCGCCATGCTGCATGCGGAATCAATTGACCGCTGCACATGGAGAGAGATGGCATCGGCTTAATTGGCGGTTGATTAACATGTCCGAAATGCCGACGAACAACGCTCCGGGCGACGAGTCTAATCGCGAACCGCGGGCGCGCATTGAGGAACTGGAGCAACGCTGCGCGCTTGAATCCGCGGAACGGGCGCGCCTTCAGCAGGCGCTGCGCGAAAGTGAGGAGCTGTATCGCCTGCTCGTGGCGTTCTCGCAGGAATTCACGTATTGGCGCGGTCCGGATGGGCGCGCCAAGTACGTTTCGCCCGCCAGCCTCGAACTCACGGGCTACAGCGCCGATGAGTTTCACAGCCGGCCTGAGCTTTTTGAAGAACTCGTTCATCCGGAAGACCGCGCCCTGTGGGCCGCTCACAGCGAGTTGGCATTGCGCGGCGATCCAGCCGACGAACTCCAACTGCGGATTGTCACGCGCACCGGACAGACGCGCTGGATAGCCCACAACTGCCGGCCGATCCGCGGCGCGCACGACGAATTCCTGGGCGTTCACGCCAGCCACCGCGACATCACGCAGATGCGGCAGGCCATGCAAGACCTGGAACGGGCCCGGCTGCTGTTCACCGGCGGTCCTGTGGTTGTCTTCCGCTGGGCGCCCGGCCCGGGCTGGCCCTGCGAATACGTTTCGCCCAACGTGTCGAGCTTGTTCGGGCGCAGCGCCGAGGAGTTCTTGAGCGGAACCACGCCGTTCGCCGAAGTGATCCACCCGGACGATCTATCACGCGTTACGGCCGAAATCACACAATTCACGCAGGGAGGGGCCGGGTGCTACGAACAGGAATATCGCATCGTGCGCCCGGACGGCCAGGTGCGCTGGCTCCGCGACTTCACCATCGTGCGCCGTGACGAGCGCGGCCACATCATCCATTTCTGCGGCTACGTGCTGGACGTAACCGAGCACAAAACGGCCGAAGAGGCGCTCGAACGGCGGGCACGCCTTTTGAGCGGACTCAGTGCCGCGGCCGAGCATCTGCTGTCCTCGCAGTCGTCCGTCCCCTACCAGGCATTCGTGGAAGTTTTGGGACCCGCTTCGGGTGCTGGCCGCGTCTATGTCTTCCGGCACTCGCGCGATGATGCCGGCGAGTTGCGCTCCAGCCGGGTGGCCGAATGGTGCGCCCCGGGCGTCAGCCGGCAACTCGACAATCCGGAGCTGCAGAACATCCCGCCGGCGCGGCTGTTTCCGGAGTGGACCAGGATTGGCATGGCGGGCGGCGTGTTGGATTGTTGCTTGCACGAAGCGCCCCCGGCCACCCGGGCCATCATGGAATCGGCGGGGGTTCGCAGGCTCCTGCTACTGCCGCTGATGATCGACGGCGAAAACGCCGGCTTCATCGGCCTGGACAACTGCGCCGACGACCGAGCCTGGGAGGCCAGCGAAGTGGAGTTCCTGCGCGCGGCCGCCACCTACCTCGCTCAGGCGACGAAGCGTCAGCGGGCCGAGGCGGCGCTCCGCGACAGCGAGGAAAAGTACCGCTCGATGATGGACGCCATGGAGGACTTGGTCTACATCTGCTCCGCTGATCTGCGGGTAGAGTATATGAACCCGGCCATGATCCGCCGGACGGGCCGCAACGCCATCGGTGAAGCGTGCTACCGCGCCTTGCACGATCGCACGGAGAAATGCCCGTGGTGCCCGAACGACCTGATTCAGCAGGGCCGCAGCCACGTCTGGGAAATCACCAGCCCCAAAGACAGACGGACGCTGCACGCCAGCAACACGCCCATCTTCCGCTCCGACGGCACGATTTCGAAGATGGCCATCATCCGCGACATAACAGACATAAAGCAGGCCGAGGAACAGCGCCGCAAGCTCGAAGCGCGCGTGCAGCAGGTGCAAAAGCTGGAGAGCCTGGGCGTTTTGGCGGGCGGAGTGGCACACGATTTCAACAATCTGCTGGCAGCGGTCATGGGCTATGCCGGTCTGGCGCAATCGGAGATCGCACCGGATTCGCCCGCGCAACTCAGCTTGAAGCGGATCGAGCAAGCCGCCCAGCGCGCGGCCGAACTTACGGGGCAGATGTTGGCCTACTCCGGAAAGGGTCATTTCAGCGTCGGGCCCGTGCACCTCAACCGCCTGGTGGAGGAAATGGCAGATCTTTTGGTGGCCACCGTTTCGCGAAAAGCCGTTTTGAAGCGCGAGTTCGCCGCCGATCTGCCGCTGATCGAGGCGGATGCCACACAGATGCGGCAGGTCATCATGAACCTGATGACGAATGCCTCGGAAGCGCTGGGCGAAAACGACGGCGTGATTACGCTGCGCACCGGCATTCGGCAAGTGGACGAGGCCGATCGCTTAAGTCACTGCCTGGGATACGATCTGGCGCCGGGTTGGTACGTGTTCCTGGAAGTAAGCGATACGGGATGTGGCATGGACGCCGAAACCCGCGCGCGGATTTTCGACCCGTTCTTTACTACCAAGTTCACCGGCCGCGGGCTGGGTCTGGCCGCCGTCCTGGGAATAGTCCGCGGGCATCGCGGCGCGATCGTTGTCGACAGCACACCGGGCCGCGGAACGACTTTTCGCGTGCTGTTTCCGGTGGGGCGCGACATCGTCGCTGCCGCTGGGCAGGCTCAGCCGCAAGTGCGTCTGCACGGCCAAGACCGCCTCGTTCTGGTAGTCGATGACGAGGAAATCGTGCGATCCCTGGCAGAAGAGGCGTTGCGGCGCGCCGGATTCAGAGTACTGGCTGCTGAAGATGGGCGCCGCGCCATCGAACTTTTCCGCACCCGATATACCGAAATCGACGCGGTGGTTCTGGACTTGACTATGCCGCACCTCAATGGCGCGGAAGTATTCCGCGAAATCCGCGGCATAGACCCTGACGTGCGCGTCATCCTGACCAGCGGCTACAACGAACACGACGCCACACGACGCTTTCGTGCCTCCGAACTGGCCGGCTATATCCAAAAGCCATATCGCCCACACGCGCTGGTGGAAAAAGTATGTGCGGCCATCGACTGGCCGGATTCCACTTAAGTGTTCCACTCCCGGGCTCCAATGGGCTGAAAACCGCTTCAGGGGCCCTGTTCTGCACACACCAGAGTTGACATCCGTTGAACGGGGGGCATTAACTTCCGTGGTGCTCGTACACGGGCACCAGAAAGCGCGCTCTTAGATTAGGCAAATCGAACGGCCGGGCCGCCGTTCGATTGCACTCCAATGCAGACACACGAAGGAATCGCGCCGGAAAGGGCCGGAAGGTGGTTCCCTGCGCATTGGCGAGGCCGGACGGTGTGATGTTGGTCGCGTGCTCGCTGCGAGCGGGCGCTGCCTTAAGCCCACTCGGTTCATTGGCATTCACGGCATGCAGCCAGTCATCGCAATTGGATTTTTCTACTTGGGAGAGAGTCGATGTGCGAGTGGATACGGTCGATATTCGGCGGCCGCGTGACGCGTCCCATTGGCGCCATGACGGCCTTGTCAGTTCTCGTCCTGGCACTTGGCGGCTGCCAGACGCCGCCCGAAGCGGAAGTGACGTCCTTGGAGCCCAATCACGGCCCAGCGTCCGGCGGCACCCAAGTCACCATACTCGGTAACACTTTGGGGGTACCGCTGGCTGTCACCTTTAACGACGTCGCCGCGACGAATCTGCAGTTGATTCACTCGCACGCACTGACCGTAACCACGCCTCCCGGTGTTCCCGGACCCGCGACGCTCATGCTGCTCTTCGCCGATGGCAGCCTGGTGGTCATTCCCGATGCGTTTACATACGACGAGGAGCCCTTAAGCGCCGCGCGGCGACCGCTGTCCATCACGCACATAGAGCCGGATTCCGGTTCCACCGCCGGCGGCACGGCATTGACCATTAAAGGCACGAATTTCGTACCCGAATCGGTCCTGCTGATCGGCGGTCAACCGGCCCAAAACCTGACTTACCTCGGCGAATCGCTGTTGACGGCGACGACCCCGCCCGGGACCGAGGGCGTGGCCAATGTAGTTCTGAATACCGGTGAAGGACGGTCGGCCACCTACCCGCCCGGCTTCACCTACGTGGCGCAGGACAGTTATAGAACGGCTCCCGCGAGTCTCTTTATTACAGCAGTCGAGCCGCGCCTCGGGCCGCACTATGGCGGAACAATGGTCACCGTACAGGGCAGCGGCTTCGAAGAGGGGGCGGTGGTAGTGTTCAACGAAACACTGGCCCCGGTGACGACATTCGTCAACCGCACTTACCTGACCGCCGTAACGCCGCCGCATGAGGCGGGAGTGGTCGACGTCTCCGTGGTCCTGTCTGACGGCGCCCGCGCCACACTCGCCGACGGCTACGAGTTCTTGCCGCCAACCAGCCCCAAAATCAGGTCCATTTCGCCCGCGCAGGGCCCGTGCGCAGGAGGCACCGCCGTGGCGATCACCGGTAACGGCTTCCGCCCGGACACGCAGGTATACTTCGGCCTGGATTGCGCCCCGTCAGTTGAGGTCTTCTCGGAGCAAGCTCTAGCCGCCATCACGCCGCCGCACGTCTCGGGCGACGTGGACGTGACTATCCGCAATCCCAATGGCGAAGAGGACACCAGCTATCAGGCATTCTGCTATGTAGACTTGGAAGCTCCGGCCATCCACACGATCGAACCCGACTACGGCCCCGCGGCCGGCGGAACACTGGTGACGATCACCGGTTCGAACTTCCGCCCCGAAGTCGCCGTGCTCTTTGACGGCATCGCGGCGTCCAGCGTCACGTTCATCAACAGTGCGACTGTGACTGCGGTCACGCCTCCGAATGAGCCGGGCTGGGCCGAGCTCACCCTGATCAACGGAGACGGCAAGCGCGTCAGCGAACCCACGGGTTTCGAATATCTGGCACCCGTGCCGCTTGAGATATACTCGTTCGATCCCGACACAGGCCCGACCGCCGGCGGCACCGTAGTCACGATTCTGGGCCAAGGCTTCGCGCCCGGCGCGGCCGTCCTCTTCGGCAGCCTTCTGGCAAGCGATGTAAACGTGGTCAGCAGCGAGATTATCACAGCCGTCTCTCCTCCGCGGGAGGGCTGCCCGCTGGTGACTCTGACGGTTACCTTGCCGGACGGCCGGAGTTTCACTACGGACGACTGGTTCGAATACGAGGCGGCCCGACCGAGCATCAGCAGCATTTCTCCACCCAGCGGTCCGGAAGGCGGCGGCACCGTGGTGCTGATCACCGGAACCAATCTCGGTTACGTCGAAGGCATCACGTTCGATTGGGATGCCGCCGAGCACTTCGCGGTGCTCAGCGATACGCTGATCCAGGCCGTCACCCCACCGGGATATGGCGCTGCGGTAGTGCGAATATCCGGCGAGTGCGACGAAGTCGGCTACGCCCTGTTTGAATATGTGCCCCCTGACGTCGCCACCATCGGCGGAATCTCCCCAGACCGTGGCCCCGAAGCCGGCGGAACCGTCGTGACCATCACGGGCACAGGTCTGGCCGAGACAGACGATGTGTACTTTGGCGACTACCCGGCCGAGACGTTCTCCGTCTTGAGCGACACCCTGCTGCAGGCGGTTAGCCCGCGGGGCAGCGGAATCGTAGAGGTGGAAGTCTGTACACCCAATGGGACCCCGGAAGCGTTGTTCACGTATATCCCGCCCGACGTTCCGGCCATCTCCAGTATCGAACCCGACTGCGGGCCGGCTGCCGGCGGGACCGTAGTAACCATTTGCGGCTGCAACCTCACGTGCATCAGCGCAGTGAAATTCGACTGGCAGCACGCGGCCGAAATGGTTGTCCTCTGTGATGACTGCATTCAGGTGGTGGCGCCGCCGGGTACGCCCGGAAGAACGGTCGTGGTTACGATCGAAACGTGTAACGGTTGGGCGGAAGGCCTGTATACCTATCTACTGCCTGACGCGCCGGCCGTTACCTGTGTCACCCCATCCTGCGGGCCCGAAGAGGGCGGCACGCCGGTGCTGATAAGCGGCTGTGGTTTCACCGAAGCCGCCAACGTGACTTTCGCTCACGAACGGGCCGATTTTGCGATCATCAACGATGAGCAGATCATCGCCTGGGCCCCGCCCGGAGAAGGCACGGTGCCTCTGGTAGTGGCAACTCCGTACGGCTCGGCCGCCGCGCTGTTCACCTACATACCTGCGGGAACGGCCAGCATCGCCGGCATCGCCCCCGACAGCGGGCCGGAAGCTGGCCGGACGATCGTAACGATCACCGGCACGGCCTTGGGCGAAACTACAGATGTGCTGTTCGACGACGTTCAGGCCCTCGCGTTCACGATCCTGAGCGACACCATGCTGCAGGCGGTGACGCCGCCGGGTACGGGCGTCGCGGTCGTAGTAGTCGAGACTCCATACGGCAATCCGGAAGCGCTGTTCACCTACGTGCCGCGGGGCACGCCCACCATCAGCGGTCTGACTCCACCCAGCGGGCCGGAAGACGGCGGCACGGTCGTGACCATCAGCGGCACAGGCTTGGCCGACGCTGACCGCGTAACGTTCGGCGGCGTCGGCGCGCGCCGTTTCGCCGTGCTCAGCGACAGCTTGATACAGGCTGAAACGCCGGCGGGGTTCGACACGGTTACCGTGCGCGTCGAAACGCCAACCGGCGACGCATACGCCCTGTTCACGTACGTGCCGCCCGGTGTTCCAACCATCGGCAGCGTCTACCCGGATCGTGGGCCGGAAGCCGGCGGAACGGTCGTGACCATTACCGGTACGGGCTTCACCGAGACGCGCAGCGTATACTTCGGCGATTATCCGGCCGAGATGTTCACCGTCCTGAGCGACACGTTACTGCAAGCCGTCACGCCGTCCGGCGCCGGTACTGTGAGAGTTGAGGTCTGCACGGCCGATGCTAGCGCGGAAGCGCTCTATACCTACATTCCGCCCGAGCTACCGGCCATTTCCACGATTGAACCGGCCTGCGGGCCGGCCGGCGGCGGAACCGTCGTGACCATCTGCGGCTGCAACCTCACTTGCGTCGTGGACGTGTACTTTGGCTGGCAGTGGGTAACCGGCCACATCGTTGAACTCAGTGACGACTGCATCCAGGTAGTGGCGCCGCCGAATACGCCGGGCACGACCGTTCTGGTCGAAGTGGAGACGTGCCATGGCATCGCGGAAGGTTTGTTCACGTACCTGTTCCCCGACGCGCCCGCCATCACCAGCGTGACCCCAGCGTACGGACCGGAAGAGGGCGGGACGGCAGTGGTGATTAGCGGCTACGGGTTCACCGGCGCCGAGGACGTAATCTTCGGCTGGGAGCCGGCCGATTTCATCGTGATCAGCGATACCCAGATAGTCGCGTGGTCGCCACCCGGAGTGGGCACGCTGCCGCTGGTAGTCAAAACTCCAACCGGCGACGCGGCGGCGCTGTTCACGTACCATCTACCCGAAGTTCCGCCGCGAACCGCGATCACTTCCTTAACTCCGTCGAGCGGGCCGGCGGAGGGTGGAACGCCAGTCGTCATCGAGGGCATCGGATTCCACGGCACGAGCGTCGTCAACTTCGGCCCGCGGCCGGCGTATTTTGAGGTGATCAGCGACACCCAGATAGTCGCTAGTTCGCCGCCCGGCTCGGTCGGCCCGGCCGCGGTCGTGGTAGTGTCGTCTAGCGGCGCGGCCGCAGCCATCTACACGTACACGCCATGAGTCCAAGAGGTCAACCACTGACCTGATTGCCTGCAGGGCGGCGGCGTCACAAGCGTCGCCGCCCTCGTGAATTCAAGCCGGGGCGGACCACCATCGATCTTCTAATTTCTATCCCTTGATCCCTCGCCCCCCCAACCGCGCCATTCCGCATTCCGCATTCCGCACTTATCATTCCCCCGCAGACAAGGAGTTTCACAATGAATCAATCCTCGCGACGTGACTTCATCAAGAAAGCCGGAACGCTGGCCGCGGTCGGCGCCGGGACGACGCTGGGCGCTGCATCCGTCAAGGCGGATCAATCGCCGACACCGGCCAACATGCCGCTTACGACGGCTGGCCGTCAAATCATCCCCGGCAGTCCCTATCCCACGTTCTCCCGCGCCGTGCGGCTGGACCGCCTGGTCTTCGTGGCCGGCGTGCTCGGTCAGAAGCCCGGGACGCGGGACCTGGTGTCGGAGGAGTTTGAGCCGCAGTGCCGGCAGGCGCTGGAGAACCTGAAGGCGTCGGTCGAAGCCGCAGGTTCAACTCTCGACAAAGTGCTCAAGTGTAATGTATATCTCACCAGTGCCGCGGACTTCGCCACCTTCAACAAGCTATACGTCGAGTACTTCCCGAAAGACCCGCCGGCCCGTTCCAGCGTAGTGGTAAAAGAGCTGGTCGTTCCGGGCGCCAAGCTGGAAATCGACTGCGTCACCTACGTCTGACCTCGACCGGCATTCGGCGCGGGCCTTCAGGAAGCCATAGCTTCAAGCAGGGCGGTCCCGCGTGCCACTGCTTGAAGCCGCAGCTTTCAAGCAGTGCGAGTGTGTGTGCTACTGCTTGAAAGCCCAGCTTCAAGCAGTGCCGGTCCCCTTCGCCAGCTCCGACAGCGCCGCCACCAGCCGATCGACCTCCGCATAGGTGTTATAGACGTGTGTGGAGATCCGCAGCCCGCGCAAGCCATGCTCCGCCACCGGTCGCGAACGAATCCGATATTGTTTCTGCAGCGACTGCGCCCAATCCCGCACGTCGCACCCGCTCCCGGTCGCGGCGAAAGTGATGATCGAAGCTGATGACGCCTCCGCCGCCGGAGTCAAAATCTCGATCCCCGGCACCATTTGTAGCTGCCGCCTGAGGTACAACGCCAGACTGCGGCCGCGCTGCGCCACACGCTCCATCCCAAGGCTGTTTAGAAAGTCAACCGCCGCGCCCAGCGCCAGCAGCAGCGCGGTGTTGCGCGTGCCGTACTCAGTAACGTCGGCTTGCGTGCGAAATTCCAGCACTTTGCGATCCAGATCGTACTCGCAATCGGAGTGCGCCCCGACATTCGTCGGCCGCCATAGCTCGCGCGCCCCAGCGCGAATATAGAGCAACCCCGTGCCCTTCGGCCCCAGCAGCCACTTGTGGCCCGACGACACGTAAAAATCGCAGCCCAGGGCGTGCAAATCAACCGGAACCATGCCGACCGCCTGGGCGCCATCCAGCACGCAAATCAGCCCGCGTTCGCGGCATAGCTCGGCAATTTGCCGCGCCGGCAAGCACAGGCCGGTAGTACACAGAATATGACTTACCGCGACGACGCGTGTGCGCGGCGTCAGCGCTGCGGTTATACGCGCCAGCGTGTCGTCACCGCCATCGCCCGGCTCGACCAGATTCACGCGCACGCCAGTGTCCTTGGCCAGCCCCAGCCAGGGCATGGCCCCGCCCGGATGTTCGTGCGTCGTCATCAAGACTTCGTCGCCAGCCCGTAACGACAGGCCGCGCGCAACCAGGTTCATGCCCTCGGTCGAATTGCGCGTGAGCGCCAGCTCCTCCGGCGCGCAGTTGAGGAAGGCGCTCAACTTCTCCCGAACGGCTGCGACGCGCTCATGGCCGGTCTCGGAGTCGTGCTCAAGCGCCGTCGTCTCGC
>JAAYXS010000574.1 GCA_012515775.1 Phycisphaerae bacterium | reverse complement strand
CTGCGCCGCCGAACCGTCAGCCTCTTTCTGACAGGCGTTGCGCAAGGCGTGCTCGACATCCGGCGAGAGATCGGTAGAGGTCGCGCGCACCAGTTGAACGAGATGTTCGGTAATATCTTGCATAGCTTTGCCTCTCTAAGTGAAAAAACGGGCCGTTTCCGACCCGTTTAACTCATTATTCAGCATGCCGGCCGACGGGTCAACCGGTTGACCGACAAGCCGCGCGGCCCACCTTGGCGCGACGCATGGGCGTGTCTTGGGTGAAAAAACTCCCGAACTCCATTTTGCAGCGCTGGCAACTCGCGTTCGGGGCGGCGATAATGCTGCTGACGCCGTAATGGACTGCGGACCGGGGGCGCTCATATGCGCGGCCGCGGTGCGGGATTATTCCAGCGCTGCACAGCCGTGCCCGGCGACGAGGTAGTAGGGAGATGCTTTACGCCGCCCTGACATTCTGGCTGCTGGTGATCATGTTCTCGGCTTGGGGCGTACACCACATTTGGGCCGGGCTAATCAAACCCCGCAGCGTCAACTTCATCCTGCTGCCCGGCACACTGGTGGCCCAACTGGGCCACGTCATGGGACTCCTGGTGACCGGCAACTCGGTCAAGAACACACAGCTTATGGGGGATGACGAAAAAGGTGACCCGAAGTCGGCCACGCCTGACCGCGTTCGCCTGCCCGTCGTAGGACCGATAATCGTAGGTCTTCTGCCGCTCGTGGCCTGCGCCGTCTGCCTCTGGTTCGCCGCCCGCTACTGGGGCTGGTCGGTGATCCAAGGCTTGAACGCCGAGGGCGTCCGTGGCGGGCTGGCGCGAGAACTGCCGACCAGCCTGCCCGCCTTCTGGGAATTCCTGCGCGGCGCGATCAGCCTGATGGAGCGCATGCTGGACGGCGTGCTGCGAAGCAACCTGTTCAACTGGTCGACTATCCTGTTTCTATATCTGGCGATCTGCCTGACGGTTCGCATGGCCCCGTTCGAAGGCAACCGCCGCGGCGCCATTGGGGCGGTGTTGCTGGCCGGCCTCGTCATCGGCGTGCTGGGCTCGCTCATCCCCGCGGTACAGGAAACTTTGGCGGCTTCCGGCCCGAGCTGGCTCATTCTCAGTTTTGCGGTGGCAGCCCTGCTTTTCATGCTAATGATTTCGCTGATGGCGACCGGCGTGGTCGGGCTGGTCCGCATCCTGGCGGGCAAGCAGGAAGCCGGCTCTGCACCGCGGAAAGGCTAGTGCGAGCCCGACCGGCGGCCGATAATAAATAAGTGGCCACGCGGCCTGGAGACGACATGCCGCATCCGGTATTGACGCAACGCATAGATTAATATGGGAGCTGTAGGGTCTTAACGCGCGCGACCAGCGCAGCGACGACTTCCCACGAGCAGGAGTTTCTCATGCCGAACCCGTTTCGCGCTTACGGCAACGCCCCGGCTTTCTTCAGACTTGCTTCGATTTACACGGTCGTGATGGCGGTCCTTATCTACGGCGGCTGCCCAAGACCGCCGACGCCCACCGACAATTCCAACGACAACGCTTCGAGCAACGCCAACAGCAACAGCTCCAACAGCAACAGCTCGCCGAACAAAAACGGCGCCGTCGCAAACAATAACGGTTCGGTCGACAACCTGAACATCAACCTCAGCAACTCCAACGACAACGACGTGTTCGACCCTGAGAAGCCCAAGCCGGACACAATCACGTTTGAAGAAATAGTCAGAACCGGAGACTTCGTGCCCGACGCCAACGGCACTGCAACCGGCGCCGTCTTCTCGGATTTTGGCAGCCCGATTATCGACGCCAGTGGGCGCATCGCGTTCTGGGCCCGCTATACGGGCGGATCCGGCCATGGCGGGTTGTATGTCTGGATTCCCGCAAAGGCCGGCGTGGGCGGAACGCTCAAAGCAGTGATAGACGACTCCGGGAACATCCCCGCCCCCAGCGCGACACCCGGCCAGCCCACGGCCGAAAACTTCATATGCAACCCGGCGACACTAGATATTCGTACGCAGCCATTGACTTGGAGCGGTGACGGACGCCTGCTGTTCGTGTCGGCCTACGATGGACCTGGAAACAAGCTCATGGTACGTTGGTCTGCGCAACAGGCTGACCCCGCAAAGGCGCTGCTGCGTGTGGCCGACACACAAGCCATTGCCGACGCCATGGGCACTAGGGCCTCAACTACCATTGTAACTTTTGCCAATATTGGCTGCTCGGACGAAGG
>JAAYXS010000573.1 GCA_012515775.1 Phycisphaerae bacterium | reverse complement strand
TGCGAGAGGTTTTCTCGTCGCGCTCGAACCTGCGCCGCGCGTAGGTCAGGTGCAGGTGCAGCGCGGCCAGCAGGGTCAGCACCATGTACAGCTCTGACCGTCCGGCGCCGTTGGCGACCACTTCAGTATGCACGGGATGAATGGCATACAAGGCGGCCGTCACGAACGCTAGGTCGCGCCGCTGCCACAGTCGTCGGATGAGCGCGTAGACGAGGACGGCAATCACCGCGTTCGTGAGGATGTTGTTGGCGTGGATCCCTCTGGGCGGGTCCTTGCCGAACAGGGCACAATCGACGGCCAGGGTCAGAACGGTCAAGGGCCGGTACAACTTGGAGTTAGTGAGTTTTTCGCCCCAATAGTCGGTGGCGAAGAGGGCTTTCAGGTCCCACGGCCAGTCCAGGCGCGTGTTTGTCGCGATGATGCCGATGTCATCGTAAACGTGGTCGTTCACGTACGAGTTGGCGAATACCGCCACTGCGAGCACGAACACCGCGGCCGCGAGCACCATGTCGCGTTGCCACCAAGGCACGGTAACAACCTGCCGACGGGAGGAGCGCTCGGTCAGGCGAGTTCTTTGGTCGGTAATGGTGCTCATCCGTTCAACCAGGGCGGCGTCGCGCGGGACATACTACACGAAAAGCGCGGCGTGCTGGAAGGCGACACAAGGCAACCGCCGAGACGCCAAGAGCGCGAAGACCGCAAAGGATAGAAGGTTGCGGGACGAGGGGCTGGGGGAAGTTCGTGGGAAATTCTCGGACTACACGCCCGGGCTCTGCTCTGCGACATTCCGGCGCGGCACGGCGACATTCCGGGGCGACACGCCCCGGCTCTGCTACGGCCCGCCCCGGCTCTGCTCGATATTGCCGGGCGACCCGGTATAATGCCCCGGCAAGTGAGGGTTCAACTAGCCCTGGAGGTACGCCGATGTCGCAGGCGACGTCCTTCTGGCGCCGTATCGGCAGCCTTTTTGGAAAAAGCGCATCTGACGGTCAGCCTGACGCCGCCCCAGCGATGAGCGCTGATGCCGCGCGCACCGCACAGGCCGAGCCAAATTCCGCGCCCGGTTTCTCCCCCGCGCCCGGTTCCTCCTCCGGCGGGTTCCTGGCGCGCTTTCGCCGCAGCGAGACGCGCGCCGCGCAACTGGCCACTTATCAGCGCATGGCGGAGATGATCGAAACATTGCGCGATCACTATCGCCAGCAAGACGAGCGGGCGGCCCGAGTCGAGCAGCAGACCGAGCGCATCAGCGGCATACTTCAACAGCTTGCGGATGACGGCCACCGGCAGCAGGAGCACGTGCGTGCAATGGCCGATAACGTGAGCCTGGCCAGCCGCCACACGGCCGCCATGTCGGAAACGCTGAGCCTCTTGCCGCCGCTGCTGCAGGCGGAAGCAGACGCGGTTCGCTCAATGGTGCGGCGCATGGATGTGGCCCAGGAAACCGACACGCAGCTCATGCACTCGCTGCAGAAACTGGGACAGGCGGTCGAGACGCTTCAGGCGGCCGGCGCGGCCCAGGTGCAGACGCTGGAGAGACTGAACGCAGCCGAGCGCGAGCAGCGCCAGGCGCTCACCATGCTGGTCCGGGAGCAAACGCGTCGCTTCCTGCTGATCATGCTGGTGGCCGCGATATTGGGCGTCGGCGCTCTGGCGGTACTGAGCGCGGTTTTGATAATGCGCTTATACCATTGAAGCAGCCTGCGAGCTTCCGCGTGGCTGCGAGGAAGAGGATGAGGAACTATGGCGAAACGACACGGAGGTCATCGCCGTCCGTCGGGTTCACAGGCATGGATGCCGCTGCTGGCGGCAGTGCTGGGGTTGCTGACCACCATCAGCCTGGCTTGGCTTCTGACGATAACACGCGCCCACCTGGGCGCGCGCCAAACCATGTGTGCCCCGGCGGCCGCAGTAACGAACCAGCACGCATTGCAGCCGGGGTCGGCCCGCGGCTGTAGCCAGATTAAGGACAAACCATGACTGCCCACCCAGGCGGCGCGCCGGCCGCCACGGCTCTGCCGAGCGGCGCACCTGCGACCCGCATTGCCTACGTCGATGTAGCCAAAGCTCTAGGCATTCTGCTGGTGTTTTATGGACACCTGATCGAGTGCTTTTTCCGCTCCGCGCGTCAAGGGGACCTCGTGGCATGGCGGCAGGCGGCGCTGGAGCAATGGCGCTGGATTTACTGCTTCCACATGCCCTTGTTCTTTTTCCTCTCGGGCCTGGTGTACAAGGAGCGTTCGATCACGGCGGAGACTTTTCTGAAGCGGCAAACGCTTTCACGGTTG
Organism: Phycisphaerae bacterium; assembly: GCA_012515775.1. Lineage (GTDB taxonomy): Bacteria > Planctomycetota > Phycisphaerae > UBA1845 > Fen-1342 > JAAYXS01. The sequence continues at coordinate 2,713 of JAAYXS010000573.1, read as the reverse complement.
ACGCCGGTATGGGTGTTTAATTTCATCAGCATGGTCCTGGTGGTGTTCATTGAATTCTGGGGGCGTTCCAATCCGGCCACGCAGCTCGCGACCATATTTAAGGCGAAGGCCGTGCGCTTCGGATGGGAGACCCTGTGTGGGCGGCCGTTTTTTAACGTGCTGGTGTGGTTCTTGGTGTGTCTGTTCGTGGTGGAGCTGATTCAATTCGCGCTGCGCAAGCAGTTCCGCCGCACGCTCTGGCTGGTAGTGTCGATGGCGGTTTTCGCCGGAATAACTTACGTGTTTACGTGCTATCACAGCCAGATCGCTGGTATCTGGGGTTCTCTGCCGTTCGACATGGGGCTGCTCAAGATCGATTTTTGGCAGTTCAGCTCGGTAGTGGCCGCGATTGTGTTTTATCAGGGGGGCATTTTGTTCCAACGGGTCAACGCGATGGGGCTCGCTTCGCGGCGGCTGCCCCTGGCTGCGGCTGGAGCAGTCGGCTTGGTCATTACATTGGTGACCCTAAACTATAACGAGGTGCAGACGGTCGCCTACGTGGCGCATGGGTCGTATGGAAGCGTCGGGTGGTTTTTCTTAACGGCCTTTGCCGGCATCTTGTTCATGGTGGGCCTGTCCAGTCTGCTGTCGTTTAGCGGGATTTTGGCGAAATTTGGGCAGATCACCCTGGGTTTGATGTGTCTGAACGGCATTCTGCACGGGCTGGTCAATATGCCGCTGGCGCAGCGGGTGGCGCCGCTTCTTCCCAAGGATAGCGTTTTTGTTCTTACGGCGACGTGTGTGGGCCTGACGCTGCTATCAGTGGCTGTGTGCCTGCCGATCGTCTGGCTGATTGAGCGATATGCGCCGATTGTGCTCGGGCGCTGGCCGAGTCGCACGCCGAGGAAGGCGGCTTCAGCGGCAGGCTAAGGTTGGTCGCGTTCAGGTTGAGCCAGACTCGGCGGACTATTCGGTAGCCACTGCTTGAACCTGGCGCTTCAAGCAGTGGTACCCGCGGGGGATGATCGAAGTCGAGCCCGTAACTACTAGCAGCCGCCGGTGAGGCAGGCCACGAACGGGTCGATGTCGAACACGTTCACGGAGCCGTCGCTGTTGCAGTCGCAGGTGCAAAGCAGGTCGCAGCCGACGGATCCGAACGCAGCCTCCCAGCCCTCTGGGTCGGTCAAGCTCAACACGAATGGGTCGATGTCAAAGACGTTGACGGCCCCATCACAGTTCGCGTCCGCTTTGTGCTGGGCGCCGCAGGGCGAGCAGGGCTCGAATTCGTGCGTACCGGGCGTCGTCACCGCCTGCAGCCACTCCTCGTCGGAAATCGGCGGCTCCATAACGGGGGGAACAGAGCTTTCCGCGCCGCCCAGGAACCACTCGGAGGCGACGAACGTGCCGCCGCTGCCGGTGCTGTACGCTGGCAGACGGTACGAGTACCCGTGCGTTGTGTCCCACGGCAAACCGGTCCCATCAACACCGGACTCCCCGTAGATATCCAGCAGGTGCGAGCCATCGGCAGTGTCGGTCAGGATCAACGCCGCATCGCCCTCGCCATCCTGCGTCTCGCCCCAGACACTATTGACGATCATGTCGGACTGGAAACCGTACGTGCCGTAAAACGAGCCCGTGCACCAATAGCCGTTCCGGGTCTCAATAATGAAGGAGTCGCCGGCGTTGATCGTGACGCCCGTCAGGTCGATATCGACGATCAGGTCCGACGTGCCGGGCGGCGTCTGCACGATCACGCCGCCGGCCGGGAAGGTGTAGTCGCTGGTGCCCGTGTTCGTAATCTCCATCCAGACCGGGCAGCCGCCGCTGCCGGCGCCATGCACGATTTCGCTGATGATGATGCAATTCTGAGCCTGAACATCCAGCGCCAACATCACGGCACTTGCCGCGACTACTGCAATTAGGAGTTTCCTCACTTTTCCATCCTCCATTGAAAAGCCAACCTCGACGAGCGCGCCCCAACGGTTCGCTTACCGCCGGCCTGGCGCGGGAAACGGAATCGCCTCAGCGCAACGAGCACTCCACGGCCGCGCCGGGCGCCGGTGTCGGGTTTTTACCGAAAGACCGACCTGTTCATGATAATCGTTATGAGGGGCCGAATTCAATCGGAATTGAGAGACGCAAAGGCATGAAGCGGCGAGGATGAGCCTCGGCCGTACATCCCATAATATTCGGTGGCTTCGGGCCCCCGATGGCCGGTTATCCGCAGAAGCCAGGGGCTTTGAATTTCCAAGCTGCAAGCGCGGGCATGCCACCACCAACAAAGCCCTCAGGAGCCAAGCGCAGCACAGCACTCTGCCGCCGGGAAAGCGAAACTTTCAACCCTGTACCTCCCGCAAGAAGCGCTCGAGCTCCTCACGCTCCGCAGGCCGTAGACGCATCACTTCCCCGGGTGGGCGGGAATCGTCTATTTCAAGAGCCGCATTGAAGTGCTCGGCCGCGATTTCCCGCGCCTGCGGATCGTCCGATTCCTGCGACCATTCGAGCCAGACTTTTCCAGCCGAAATGCGAGTACGCGGGTCGGTGGGGTAAAGCTCGACTGCTCTGTGCCAATGCAATGCAGACTGGTGCAAGGCTTCACTCGCCTCATCCGGAAGCAGGGCCAGCAGGTATGCCTCTTGCATGTCTTCGTACAGTTTGCCCAACCGCGCTTCGGCCGCTCTGGAGTGCGGATTACGCTCCAGCGCAAGCAGCCCCAGTTCCTCCGCCTGTTTCA
>JAAYXS010000572.1 GCA_012515775.1 Phycisphaerae bacterium | reverse complement strand
GTGCCATGCCCAAGCTCTAAGCGCGGGCATGCCCACGTCGAACGCCGCCAAGTGTAAGTTTATTGACGACCGCATGCCCGCGCCGCTGCGCGGCTTGGGCATGGCACCCGGCGAGTTACAGCTCGGCAGGAGCCCTCCGCGGGCAGCAAGATTAGCAAACCAACGCACCAAAGCTTATCATGCCATAGGAACGGCATAAGGGGCCCACGGTCCGGAAGGAGACAGATATGCTCGCTCTAATCTGGCTGATTATCGCAGGCAATTTCGTGGCGTTCGCGGACGCGCCGCCGCCGGCCGAGCGGCAGTTGCGTGGCGCCGTGGATACGCGCGTGGAATTGATGAGCATCATCTTCCGCCTGGCTGGCAACCCCGAATACAACATGCCCAACTCGAACTCGCGCTACGCTGACGAAGTTGAGCAGCACTTCGGCCGCCTGCGCAACCACCCGGCCGTGAAATACGCCCAGGAGCTCCGCCAGAAGGCCGGCATCAGTTACGACGCCGTGATGAGCCTGGCCGTTCACACCACCGACGCGCTCGAGCTGAACGAGAAAATCCCCTTCGACCAGGCCCCGGCGCGCCTGGACGCGCGCTGGAAGACCGCTGAGGCGCGCGAGTTCCTGAACCTCGCGCGGCAGTTCGCGCGTGACAGCGGCTTCCGGAGATTCGTCCGCAACCACGAAAGTTACTACAACGCCGTGGCCGAACGAATCAATGAGCAACTCGCCCAGCGCGACTATCTGAAGTGGTTCGACGACTTCTTCGGAGCCCAACCTCAGGCCAGTTACTCGGTAGCCGTCGGGTTGCTGAACGGCGGATCGAATTACGGCGTCGGTGTGCGCTATCCCGACGGCCGCGAGGAGATAACGCCGGTGCTGGGCGTCGCGCAGTTCGACGAGCAAGGTCTGCCGGTGTTCGATGACAGCTTCGGCCCGCTGCTGATACATGAATTGTGCCATTCGTACGCCAACCCGCACGCCGAGAAGTACGAGAAGCTGCTCGAGCCGGCCGGCCTCGCTCTGTATGCCCGAGTGGGCGAACAGATGAAAAAGCACGCCTACAGCAACTGGAAAACCATGCTGAGCGAATCCCTGGTGCGGGCCTGCGTCGCGCGCTACCAACTGGCGGCCGAAGGCGAGGAAGCGGCGGCCAAGCTGCAGGCGCAGGACGCTGCGCGCGGCTTCTACTGGATTGGCGACCTGGTCGAACTCTTGGGCCAGTATGAAAACACGCGCCAGGAGCACCCGAAGCTGGACGACTTCATGCCCGATGTGCTCGTGTTTTTCGACAAGTTCGCGAGGCAGGGCGAGCCGGCTCTGGCGACCAAGAGTGATAGCACGGTCCTGGCCAGCCGCGCGCCCGGAGACACGGCGGTCAAGGGCGCGCCCAGTGAAGACACGGCGGTCAAGCCGGACAAGCCCGAGCCCGGACCGTTGGCGGCGGCGCCGGCCGACCGCGGGGCGCGGGCGCAGGCCAAGAGCAAGATCAGCGGCGGCGGGCCCGCGCCGCGCGTGGTTTCCATCGAGCCCGCCAACGGGGCGCGGGATGTCTCGCCCGACCTCGAAGCCATCGTCGTGCGGTTCGATCGGCCGATGACGGACAAGTCGTTCTCCGTCTGCGGTTCGGGTCCGCATTTTCCGGAGCTGGCCGGCGACGTGAGTTTCGACTCGTCGCGAAAGGTGCTGACGATTCCGGTCAAGCTCAAGCCCGACTGGAGCTATGAATTCTCACTGAATTGCGAGTCGTACCGGAACTTCAAGAGTGAAGAGGGCATTGAGCTGGAGCCATACAAAGTTGCCTTCAGGACGGCCAAGAAATAAGGCCGGACAAACAGGACGGCCCGAAGAAGGCCGAAGGCGAAAGGCGGAACTGAGAAGTTAGAACGGACGCATAAGAGGGCATGCCCGCGCTTAGAGCTTGGGCATGGCACCCAAGCTTTGGGGCAAGACACCCAAGCTTTGGGGCAAGGCACCCAAGGCGACCGGCACCCACGGCGCGTGGCGCCTATAGAGCTGTGGCCTAACGCGGCTGAGCGTCGCCGTTCGGCGTCAGCACTACCTTGATGCAACTGTCGCGCTTGCTGAGAAACGTCGCGTAAGCCTGCGGCGCATCGGCCAGGCGGGCACGATGCGTGATCACGAAGCTGGGATCGATCTCGTCGTTCTTGATCCGATCCAGTAGCGGGCGCAGGTAGCGCTGTACGTGCGTCTGGCCCATCTTGAAGGTCAGACCTTTCGCAAACGCGATGCCGATCGGGAATTTGTCGACTACGCCGGCGTACACGCCGGGGATCGAGATGGTTCCGCCCTTGCGGCAGGCACGGATGGCCTGGCGCAGGGCGCTCGCGCGGTCAGTCGCCAGGTATGTCGCGGTCTTCACGCGGTCGTACATGGCGTCCAGCGTCCGGCCGTGGGCTTCCAGGCCGACCGCATCGATGCAGGCGTCCGGGCCGCGTCCGCCGGTCGTCTCCATCAGGTGGTCGTGTACGTCAGTTTCGGTGAAGTTAACGGTTGCCGCGCCGCCGCGGCGGGCCATCGCCAGGCGCTCCGGCACATCGTCAATCGCGATCACTCGCTCGGCCCCCAGCATAAACGCGCTGCGCACCGCGAACTGCCCGACCGGGCCGCAGCCCCAGACTGCCACGGTGTCGCCGGGCGAGATGTTGCACTGCTCGGCCGCCTGGTAGCCGGTGGGGAAGATGTCGCTCAGGAACAGCACGCGCTCGTCCGGCAGCTCCGGCGGGACCGGCAGCGCGCCGGTGTCGGCGAAGGGCACGCGGACGTACTCGGCCTGTCCGCCGGGATATCCGCCGTAGAGGTGCGAATAGCCGAACAGACCTGAGGTCGACTGGCCGGCCACCTTCTCCAGCATGTACGCGTTCGGGTTGGAATTATCGCAGCATGACCAGAGTTCGTGCCTGCAGAACCAGCACTGCCCGCAGGCGATGGCAAACGGCACGACCACGCGGTTGCCGGGCTTCAACTTCTCGACCTTCCGCCCCACGTCGACGACCTCGCCCATGAACTCATGCCCCAGGACGTCGCCGGGCTTCATGGTAGGCACGGAGCCGTTGTAAAGATGCAGATCTGAGCCGCAGATGGCGGTCAGGCTGACGCGTACGATAGCGTCGTGCGGGTTGACGATGCGCGGTTCGGGGACGTCTTCGACGCGGACGTCCTGCTTACCGTTCCAGCAAACTGCTTTCATTTGACACCTTGGCCAGAATATTCC
>JAAYXS010000571.1 GCA_012515775.1 Phycisphaerae bacterium | reverse complement strand
TGCCTGACCCCTCCATGGGACCAGCCAACGTTCAATCCCGTGGCCGACATGCGGCAGGTCCGGGGCCGAAACATCCTGCTCGTCGCCGGTCCCGCGGAAGAAGAGATCTATAAGAGTTTGGCGGGGCACTCGAAAGGCGCCGACGTGTACGCCTGCCAGACGCCAGGCCGAGGATGCGAACTGTTGGCGGCCGATCCGCAACTCTGTTCTTCGATCGCCAAATTCGCGCAGGACGGAATGGGGTCGCGCAGTAAGGCTGTCGTCTGCGGCAGCATCGAGAGCCACATTTATCACGCGCTCGATTCCGCCTGGGTCGCCAAGATCAATCCCACCAATCTGCGGTACTATTCCTCGCCGGATGAAGCTGAGGCACGCGGCCTGCGCCGCGCCCGGAGCATGGCTCCGGACGAACGCAGTAGCCGCCATCGCCCACCCCGCAAGCCGTAGCGCTCAATTGCCGCCGGCGTAGTGCCAGGGCGGCAAGTTGGTCTCTGTTGACAGGGCCGCCCGTTGGCCTTGAAGTAAGCTCCTTTCGGCGTTGGAGGCGCACGGTTAGAGCTCAGCGCTTGGCCCAAGTGTCGCGCCTTGGCGGCAGCTTTTTACGATTGTGTTCAGGGTGGAGGTTCGGCCTTGATGAACGCGGCAATCAGTGATGACCACCGTGTCCTGATCGAAGGCGTGCGCGATTATGCGCGTGGCGAATTATTGCCGCGCGACCGCCAGTGGGACCACACCGAGGCGAGCTGCTGCGAGATGTTGCCCCAGCTCAGCGAGATGGGCCTGCTTGGGCTGCGTGTGCCTGAAGCCGACGGCGGGCTGGCCTGCCCGATGGTCCCGTACGCCCACATTATCCGCGAGTTGTCGTATGCGTCGCCCGCGGTCGGCGTCATGATCAGCGTACATTCCATGGTGTGCGAAATCATCAAGATGTACGCCGCGTCGCAGGTTCGCAGCCGCCTGCTGAGACAACTGGCCAGTCCGGGAAACCTGGCGGCCTTCGCGATCAGCGAAGCCGACGCGGGCTCGGATCCGGCTTCGGCGCGGACGCGGGCGGAGCGCGTCGAGGGCGGATGGCGGCTGAACGGCTCAAAGATGTGGGTCACCAACGGAATCACCGGCCGGTGGTTCGTCGTGTTGGCGCGGACGGGAGAAGGCCGCTCCAGTAAGCATTTATCAATGTTCTTGCTCGATACGCAGCAGCCGGGCATTTCTCGCACGAAGATCCACGGCAAGATGGGCATTCGCGGCTCGGAAACCGCTGAGATGGGCCTGGACAATGTGTTCATCCCCGGCGACGCCCTGCTGGGTGACCCCGGCGACGGTTTGAAAATCGCGCTGTCCGCCTTGGATGGCGGCCGAATCGGCATCGCCTCCCAGGCGATCGGCATTGCCCAGGCCTGCCTGGACGAAATGGTGAGCTACTCCAAACAGCGCAAGCAGTTCGATCAGCCTATCGCCAACTTTCAGGCCATCCAGTGGATGATCGCCGACAGCGCCACCGAGCTGACCGCCGCACAGTTGCTGACCGATCAAGCCGCGGCCTTGAAGGAAAGCGGGCAGCCGTTCACGAGCGAAGCCAGCATGGCCAAGCTGTTCGCCTCGGAGGCGGCCAATCGGATCGCGTACCGCGCCGTACAGGTGCACGGCGGGTC
>JAAYXS010000570.1 GCA_012515775.1 Phycisphaerae bacterium | reverse complement strand
GGCTCGCACTTGCGCAGGTCCCATTTGACGCCGCTGCCACGCAGGCACGGCCCGGTCAGGCCCCAGGCGATCGCGTCTTCGGCCGAGATTACCCCCACGCCGGCCGTCCGTTTTACGAATATGTGGTTGTACGTCAGCAGGTTGTTGTATTCGTCGATCTTCGGCTCGAGGTAATCGAGGTACCAGGCCAGTTTCTCGAGGAAGCCTTCAGGCAAATCCTGGTTCGGGCCGCCGATCGTGATATAGCTATAGGTCAGCCGCGCCCCGCAGGTCGCCTCGAACATGTCGAGGATGTACTCACGCTCGCGGAATCCGAAAAGCAACGGAGTAAAGGCGCCCATTTCCAGGCCGAACGTCCCGAACGAAACCAGGTGCGAGGCAATTCGGTTCAGCTCGGCCATGATGATGCGGATGTAGCGCCCGCGCTCGGGCACTTCCAGCCCGGCCAGCTTCTCCACGGCGATGCTGAAGGCCTGGTTGTTGTTCATCGCCGCCAGGTAGTCCAGGCGGTCGGTGATGGGGATGAACTGGAACGGCGCGACGTTTTCGCCGACCTTCTCCGCGCAGCGGTGCAGATAGCCCATGTGCGGCGTCACTTCCAGCACCATCTCGCCGTCGGTCCGCAGGACCAGGCGCAACACGCCGTGCGTGCTGGGGTGCTGCGGCCCCATGTTGATCAGCATTTCCTCGGTGCGCAGTTCGCCGGGCAGGCTGGCGGAGTCCAGATCGGCGAGCAGGTCGGGAGCGGCGGTGTAGGTCTTTTCTGGCATATGTCTACACTTTGGCGACGAGACCGCGTGATAAGGTGCTAACCTGATCAGGTAATAGCGGGCTGGCGGTCGCCCGAAAACAGGACACTGTAACCGGCAGGTCTTGCTGACTTTGTGACTTCTTCACTTGGTCACCTCGGCTGTGCCCGCCGGAATGCCCTCGTACTCAGTTGGGAACACGTAATCTTTCCGCAGCGGATGGCCGACCCAATCGTCCGGGCAGAGAATCCGCCGCAGGTCTGGATGGTTATCGAAGCTCACGCCCAGCAGGTCGAAAGTTTCGCGCTCGTGCCATTCCGCCGCCGGCCAGATATCCGTCACGCTGCACACGTGCCCCCCGTCCCGCGGCAAGCGCACCTTGATCGAAATTCCGCCGTTGTTGGCCCACACGGCTGTCGGCGAGGGGGTTTCTCCGTTCGCTTTGCCGAGCTGCATGGAGACGATGTCGTACACCAGGTCGATGTACGGCTCCGGATGGCGATCGATCCCGCTGATACACCGCAGCATGTTCATCGCCAAGTGCGGTTCATCGCGGAGGAAACAGGCTACCTCGTGCCAGCGCTCGGCGGCGACGGTCACTTGCGGATGCAGCGCTTCCGCCGCGACTTCAGTAATCGCATCGCCGAATCGCTGCTTCAGAATCTCTGCTATTTCCTGTGGTGTCACAGTCTGTTCCAATCACAGGGGCGGCTTTGCCGGCCCGGTCCAGTCACCCCCCGCGTTCACACTGCCTCGCCCTGCTTGGCGATGGTTTGCTGCCGCATCTTGTCCTGCAGACGGAGCAAACCCTCAACCAGCGCCTCCGGGCGCGGCGGGCAGCCCGGCACGTAGACGTCCACCGGCACGATCAGGTCGACGCCTTTGACCACGTGATAACCGTATTTGAAGTAGGGGCCGCCGCCGATCGCGCAGGCGCCCATCGCCAGCACGTACTTCGGATCGGGCATCTGGTTGTACAGGCGCCGGATGCGCGAGGCCATTTTGAAGGTCACGGTGCCGGCCACGATCATCAGATCCGATTGGCGCGGGGTGGCGCGGTAGGCACCGGCCCCGAAGCGATCCAGGTCCCAGCGCGACGAGGCGGTCGCCATCATCTCAATGGCGCAGCACGCCAGGCCAAAGGTCATCGGCCAGATGCTGTTGGCGCGGGCCCAGTTGAGGGCCCAATCCACCGTGGTTATGGCGAAGTTTTCTTCGAAGCGGTTTTGCAGCCAGCCCATATTGTTTACGTCCTAGCCTGCGCGGGCGCCTCCGCGAACTCGTTCACCGTCTGGCGGAAACGCGCATCGTCCAGCGTCCTGGTTCCGTTTTCGGTGGTCGGCGGCCGTGCCTCGGCTCGTGCCGTTCTGGTGGTCCGCACCCAATCCAGGTAGCCGAACCGCCACAGGAAGAGGAAGCCGACCACGATCACGCCGAAGAAGAACAACATGTCCCACATGGCGGCCCAGCGGATCGAGTGCAGCGCGTCGGCGGTCGGGGCGCCTCCGGCCTCGGTTGTGCCTCCGCCGCCAAAAACGACGGCCCACGGGTAGAACAGGGCCAGTTCGACGTCGAAAACCAGGAAGACCAGCGCCACCACGTAAAACCGCAAATCGAACTGCACCCACCCCGGCCCGAGCGGCAGTTCGCCGCATTCGTAAGCGGTGATCTTGTCCGGGTTCGGGCGATTCGGGCGCAGCAGCCGTCCGACCAGCAGTGCGCCGAAGCCGAAGAAGAAGGCGGCTACCGCGAAAATCGCCAGGATTTGCAGCAGGTCCGTGCCGCCCTCAGCCAATAGCGATG
>JAAYXS010000569.1 GCA_012515775.1 Phycisphaerae bacterium | reverse complement strand
TCCACTGCCCGCAGCCCTTCGCCCAGCGGCCCGCCTGGATACCACAGGTCCTGCGGGACAAGTTCGTACGGGTACAGCCCCGTGAGCCACGTGTGCCACGCTGTGCGGCACTCCCGGCGCCGGGGACTGAATGGGCCGGTGTACTCCTGAATCACGCCTGCCATCGGCAGCTCGCGCAGCCAGCAGGGCGGGAAGACCTCTTCCGAACACCCGGACTCAACTGCAATCCGGTCGCCTGATTCTGACAAACTCTCGACAACGGCGCGGCTCCGTTTCTCTTCTGGGCGCCATGACGTGTTCCCCGTCCAGCCCGTCAGATGGACAACGTCAGTGAAGTGCTCCGACAGCCCGAACATTGCCAGTAGCAGTAGACCGCCCCCGCCGAAACGCGCCAGGCGCGGCTTGATCAGCACTAGCCAGGGCACCAGGCAGGCGCCGGACAGTAGCAATTGCGTGTGGGCCCCTCCCTCGCCGCATGCGTGAACCCTAGGTATTATGGACATGGCCAGATAGAGAACGAGTACGGCAACAAACAGGGCGGGCAGAGTCGCGCGCCGGCCCGGCAGAAGCAGCAATCCGCCCACCGTCGCGAGCGGGATGGCCAGCAGCAGTATGGCGTGCAAAGTCACCCACATGCCGCGCAGTCTGTACGAACCGCCAGCCGCTGACAATCCCCCCCGCGTTTCTGCTGTGGAACCAATTCTCAACCGGTCAACGGGTGACAAACCGCCCACAATACGGCCTATTCCGGCCGCTGCGTATTCCAGCCGCCGCCTATTCCGCCCGGCGCAACCAGAGATACACGTTGGTGTTGGTGCCCGACAGGCGAAACACGCCCAGGTCTTCCACGCGGCCGCCGTACTGCTCCATTAGGTACGCAGCCAGTGGCTGGTTTGGCTGCGTGGCGGCGATGACTGCAAAGAGCTGGCTTTGCGGGCCGCACGCCGCGGCGATCTCCTGTTCCACCGCGCGGATCTCCTCCTCCAAGCGGTCCGGCTGTTCAGCCCAGGCAGCCTGATCCTGACTGGCCATGTGCAGCGCCATTTCCCGCGGGTAAGAGAACAGCTTTACCGGCACGGCCAGCCGCCCCAGATAGTACTGCAATGGGGCGCGCGTCAGGCCGGTGCAAAGGACCGCGTCGCCGGCCCGGGCCGCGCGAGCAATGATTTGTGCCATTGCACGGTCACCCCTCGCGAGCTGATTGCCGTACAGATGCGCCAGGCCGACGCACGAGTAGACGCAGAACACCAGCAGCAGGCAATAGCGCAGCAGCCCGGCTGCAACTGCGGCCGTCCGCCAGTGCCGGCCCGTGAGGCCCCGCGCGACGAGCAGCGCAAAGCACGGGTAGACCAACTGGTCGACGCGCCCGGGCACCCAGTTCGGGACGCTGATGACTGACGTCAGCGCCGCGCACACGAACGGCAATACCGTCGCACATGCCAGCCATAGCCCACGCGGGTTCACCTTGAGCCCGTGCGGCCCGCGCTGCCACGCCTGCGCCAGGCCGGCGGCCGCCGCCAGCGCGCACAAGTAGACCGGCGTCCAGAACGTGTGCTGCTCCCGTGCGAAGAGAAAGAAGGGCTGTGGATCACCGGGAGAAAACGAGCGCAGCGTGCTCAACGGGATGCGACTTGACCCGAAGCGTTGCGTCAGAGTCGCAAACCACACGTACTGCTCCCGGTTACCGAGCTGCATCAGGAACGTCGGCAGCCATGGCAGATAGCCGGCCAGAATGGCCGCGCCGCATGCCGTCCAGCGCCAGGGCGCACGGCGCAGTGCGCCCGAGGCAAGGATGATCAGCGCATGCACGGGCAGCAGGTGCAGGGCGAAATTATGCGTGTACAGCGCTCCCAGAGTGGCCAGCACGTAGGCTACGTAGAATCGCCCGCGGCCGTCCTCGATCGCCCGCCACAGCCAGTAGGAAGAGAGCAGCCCCAGCAGTCCCAGCAGGGAATACATGCGGGCCTGCTGGCAATAGAACACATGCGTGGGCGCGACGGCCGCCAGAACCGCCGCGAGCAAGCCGGTCTGTGTGCCGAACAACCGGCGGCCAATGGCGAAGAGCGCTCCCACCGTCAGCACGCCGGGAATGACGGATAGCGTCCGAACCGCCGCCTCCCCGTCCCCAAACACCTTCATCCACCCCGCCAGCAGCAGGTAATACAGCGGCGGGCTCGAATCGCGTTT
>JAAYXS010000568.1 GCA_012515775.1 Phycisphaerae bacterium | reverse complement strand
TCGCCGGCTGCGACGTCTGGCTCAACAACCCGCTCCGTCCGCAGGAGGCCTCCGGCACCAGCGGCATGAAACCCGCCCTGCACGGCGGGCTGAACTGCTCGGTCCTCGACGGCTGGTGGGCCGAGGCGTTCAACGGGCGCAACGGCTGGGCCATTTCGCCTGATAAGGACGTGGACGGCCGGGAAGCCGACCCGTGCGCCGCCGCACTCGAACAGTGCTGTCTCAATCGCTCGCATTCCCGGCGCACTGCCGCTCAGCTTGACCGGCGTGACGCCGAGGCTCTTTATGAACTGCTCGAAACGCAGATTGTCCCGCAGTTTTACGACCGGGATCGCGCCGGCATTCCCCAGCAATGGGTGGCCCGCATGCTGGAGTCCATGCGCAGCATCTGCGGCCAGTTCGGCGCAGCGCGCATGGTCGGCGAATACGTTCGTGATTATTACCTGCCGGCGTGGAGCGCTGACAAGGCAACATAGGCTTTGGACGAATTGGGCTCTCCGAATGCTATTCGACATTTCTCCACTCATTACTGAGTCCATGGCGATCTGGCCAGGCGATGTTGTCCCACACCGGGAGGTGCATGCGGACTTTCGGCACGGCGAGCGCGTAAGCTTGTCTGCGTGGCGCAGCAGTGTTCATGTGGGGGCGCACGTCGATGCCCCGAGTCACGTGAAAGAGAGCGGCGCCACTATCGATCAACTGCCGCTCGATACGTTCCTCGGTCCGGCCCAGGTGATCGCGCTGCACCTGCCGCCGCAGACCGCCATTGGGCCCGAACATCTGCCGGCGCGGCTGGCCGCCCCGCGCATCCTATTGGCGACCGGCAGCTTCAATTACACAAAACCATTTGATACCCGGTTTATCGGATTATCAGCGGCGGCGGTCGATTACCTGCATGAGCGCGGCGTTCTGCTAGTGGGCATCGACACGCCGAGCGTGGACTTGTTCACGGCGACGGATCTGCCAGCGCACGAGGCACTGGCGCGACATGAAATGCTCGGCCTGGAAGGCTTGGACCTGTCGGCTGTGCCGGAGGGTTTGTACGAACTTGTAGCGTTGCCTCTGCGCCTGGCGGGATTCGAAGCCAGCCCGGTGCGTGCGGTTCTGCGGCGCTGAATTCGCGGTAAACGAACGACTAGTGGGTTGACAGTCATTTATCGCACCGCCTCTCGCTCACAGTAGGTGTCACGGTGATTGTGCCGCCAGCAGGCGATAAAATTGACCCTGGCGAATTCTTGAGCTATACTTTCCGTTATCCGGTGCTGAACAGCGTATCTCCATCGTGGGAGGGAGTGCTCTCGCGTGCCTTGGTTGTGTGTGGCGACCGGGTGCTAGTCGCAGCCGTTGATGCATAACCCTCTTAGAGACAAGGTCTTAGAAGCGGTCGATCTGGTTGAGGTTGTAAGCGAGCATGTCTCGCTACAACGTCGCGGCAAGGAGTTTATCGGCCTCTGCCCGTTCCATCCGGACCACAGCCCGTCCCTCCACGTCAGCCCGGCTAAGCAGATTTTCAAGTGCTTCGCCTGCGGGGCCGGCGGAGATGCGATCAAATTCATTCAGATGCGGGAAAAGTTAGGGTACCGGGAGGCCCTGGCCCTGCTGGCCCAGCGTGCCGGCATCAGTCTGCAGGTTTCAGAAGCCGACCGCGCCGCCGATGCCTCGCGCGAGCAATTACGCGGGGTTCTGTCCTGGGCGCGCACGCATTTTCAACGCAACCTTGCAACCCCGCGCGGCGCTGCGGCCATGGATTACGCACTGAAACGCGGGCTTTCGCGCGAGACGATTGAGAAATTCGGACTCGGCTTCGCCGCGGCCGCCTGGGACGACCTGCTGATGGCCGCTAGACGCGCTGGGGTGGCGGCCGAGTTGCTGAAACAAACAGGGCTGGTAACGGCGAACGAATCGGGGAAGGTTTACGACCGGTTTCGCAATCGGCTGATTTTCCCGATTTGCGATAACCTAGGTCGTCCGGTCGCGTTTGGGGGGCGAGCGCTGGACGACGACCCGGCAAAGTACCTGAATTCACCCGAAACGGCGTTATTCAGCAAATCGCGCGTTCTTTACGGCTTGGACGTAGCCCGGCGCGCCATCGCGGAACGGCGGGAGGCGGTGGTCGTGGAAGGCTATATGGATGCGGTTTTGCTGCATCAGTTCGGTTTCGAGCACGTCGTGGCCACTCTCGGGACCGCGATGACCGATTCCCACCTGAAGCTGCTGCGCGGAGTCGCGGATCGGATCTACCTTTGTTTCGATAGCGACCAGGCCGGCATGCGGGCGGCGGACCGCGCGGTCGAGGTTTCGCTGGTCGGCGGAGTCGAGGTCCGCGTCGTCATGCTGGAGGGGGCCAAGGACCCGGCCGACCTGGTGGTTCGGTCGGGCGGCGAAGCTTTTCGGACGGCGTTGGCGAAGGCGGTCGACGCGCTACAATTCAAGTGGTTACAGACAGTTAGGACGTTCGGAGATGGGGGCTTGGGTTCCCGGCGAGCCGCCGTGGAGTCGCTGATTGAGTTCATTGCCAGGCTTTCGCCAAACGCCGGACCGGGCCCGCTGGAGCAAGGACTGTTGGTGCGTCGACTCAGCGAACTACTCGGCCTACCCGTCGAGGCCGTCTACGAGAAGCTGGCCGCCGGCCGCCGGCGCAAGGTTACTGGCACAGCGGATGCCGCCAGCGAGGACAGCCCGTACGCGATGGCCGTACGCGGGTTGCCGGCCGGCCTTGTCACGGCTTCCGAGGAAGCTTTGGGGCTTCTGGTGGCCGAGAGCCGGTGTGTGCCCTTGATAAACGAAGACGTCGCGTATGCCTTCAGCTTGTGCCGTCCATGGGATCGGTTGTACGCAATAATCCGCGAATTGTCGGACGGCGGGGCGTACTCCCAAACGAATGTTATCGAACGGTGTCAGGAGATAGACGTATGTGATCTGGTCGGCCGTTGCAGCAGGTGCACGGCCGGCATTGAAAACCGGGAAGAAGCCTTTCTCCGCGTACGCGACCGAATCCGTTTGGAATTGGATTTGCTGCGGAGCGAGGAATTGGACCGGAAGGCAGGGGCTGAGAAGCTGTCGGCGAGCGATGAGGTTTTTGATCTGGCGCGGGGTCAGACCCGTGGCCGCGATTTCACCTTCGCAGCGTGCAAATGTTATGCCGCTCGACCGGCTTCGTGATCCATCCTGCCGAAGGGCGGGTGGCAAAGCGTCCCGCATGCGAGCGCTGCCGGGACGGGTG
>JAAYXS010000567.1 GCA_012515775.1 Phycisphaerae bacterium | reverse complement strand
GTTGCGGTCGGCGATCGATCGCGTCAGCCGGGCCGTCGGCATGATCCAGATCACGCCGGAAGCCGGCACGGCGATCGCGCTGGATGCGGCCGGCGTCCTGGAGACTCTGGCGGTCACAGGGAATCCGCTGTTCGATCCGGCGCAACTTGAGCAGCCGTTGATCAACGCACTGGGCAGCAGTGATGCCGCCTTGCGTTCGACTACGGCGCGTGTGCTGTCGCACGTTTGCAGCACTGCGGCCCAAACGGCGCTGGCGAAGATCGCCCTCGATGCTGGACGCGAGGCGGAGCTGCGAATCGAAATGTTCGATGTGTTGGCGCAGGCGGGCAAGCAGTGCGGCAACTTACTGGGTCAGCCGCAGGTGCAGGAAATCATCAAGTTGGCGGAGAACGAAGCTGACATGTCGATTCGGACCGCGGCGTCGCAAGCGTTGGGCGCGCTGAACGTACCGGCGGGCAGCGGCAGTCAGATCATCCGCAACTTGTATCGGGAGTAGCAGTCTCCATGCCGCTGATTCTGGGAACTATTGCGTTGCTGGCGTTTCAACCCGCTGCGGCCCCGGTCGGGAAGGGGCCCCAGCCGTCGCCGATGCCGGTCTCCTGGGAGCTGGATTTGCGGTTTCTCGACCCGCAGCGGATCGAGGTGCAGGTCCCCGGGGCGTCGGCGCCGGAAGTGTACTGGTACATGGTTTACACGGTGACGAACCACACCGGGCGGACGCAGCGGTTCTTCCCCACGTTTCAGCTCGTGACTGACGACCTGCACGTGGTGGATACCGATATGGGCATCCACGCCCTGGTATTCGAGGCCATCCGCGAACGGCACCGCCGAACGCATCCCGACCTGGTGCACCCGACCAAGGCCATCGGCGACCTGCTGACTGGGGACGATAACGCCCTGGAGTCGGTGGCCATCTGGCGCGGCGTCGATTCCGACGCCAACCGCATCGCCATTTACGTGGCCGGGCTGTGCGGAGAGGCCCGGGTGGTGCGGAACCCGACGTTCGACCCGGCCCGCCCGGAGGGGCCGGAAAATCCCCGCCAGTTCACCTTACGCAAGACGCTGGAAATCTGTTATAATCTGCGGGGTGATGCGGCCGCCCGGACTCTGGTGGAGCCCGAGCGGACGAGTATTCGTTGGTTAATGCGGTAATCGTGAGGTAACCGAGCCCCGGAGTTGCACTGCGGGGGATGGGTTTTCGTCAGGGACTCGCGGCACGACAGCCGCAACGTGTTTTTGAACGGAATTCGTTATGGCACATAAGAAGGGACAAGGTTCGTCGCGGAACGGGCGTGACAGCAATGCGCAGTATCGCGGCGTGAAGGTTTATGGCGGACAGACGGTGCGGACCGGCGCGATCATCGTGCGTCAGTGCGGCACGCCCTTCAAGGCGGGGCTGAACGTGGGGCGCGGGCGAGACGACACATTGTTCGCCCTGGCCGACGGGCAGGTCGAGTACCGCGGGCGGTTCGTGTCGGTGGTGCCGGTAGCCGCCGGCTAGCCGAACCCTGCGAAAACGGTCTATTAGCGCAGCCCCGGACAACCGGTGCTGCGCTTTTCTTTTGAGCAGAGCCGGGGCGTGTCGCCCCGGAATGATGCCAACCCGCCCAATTCGCTTTGGCGAGCAGAGCCGGGGCGTGCCGCCCCGGAATGATGCCAACCCGCCCCAATTCGCGTTTGTGCGAGCGAAACTGAGGCGTGCCGCCCCGGACTGATGCAGGGCACTCGCATTTCGCGGAGAGCGAAACTGATGCGTGTCGCCCCGGAATGACTTAAGTGCTCGCCCTTTCGGCGGAAAGCCCTTCACTCATTCCCGCCGCCTGGCAGAGCCATGCCCTCATCGATAAACTCGCCCGCCCTCGCCCCGATGGAGCGCGATCCGACGTGGCTGAAGCGGTCGATGTCATCCTGTTCACCGACGGCGCCTGTTCCGGCAACCCCGGCCCGGGCGGCTGGGCCTGCATTTTGCGCCATTGCGCGACCGGCTACGAAAAGCGGCTCTCCGGCGGCGAGCCGCTAACGACCAACAATCGCATGGAACTCATGGCGGTGATCCAAGGTCTCGCCGCCCTCAAGCGTGCGCCGCTGCGCGTGCGAGTAGTAACCGACAGCCAATACGTTTCGCGCGGCATGACCGAGTGGGTACCGCGCTGGCAAGCCGCCGGCTGGCGGCGCAAACGCCCCGGCAAGGCCCGCGCCCTACCCGTAAAGAACCTCGAACTGTGGAAACGGCTGGTCGAGCTCTGCTCGCAGCACAAGGTCGAGTTTCAATTCGTCGCCGGGCACGCCGGCCATCCGGAAAATGAAGAATGCGATCGGCTGGCGGTCGTAGCGGCGAAGGAAGCCGCGAAGCTGCCGCGCCCGACCGCTTTGGACTCCGACGACG
>JAAYXS010000080.1 GCA_012515775.1 Phycisphaerae bacterium | reverse complement strand
TGGCATGGGCCGGCGATTCGCTCTACTTGATCGGTAAAGAAGCCGGGGACGGTGTGCTCCTGCAAGCGCAGGTGTCGCCGTAGCCCGGAAATCTGCGGCTCGTTCGGTGAAAGAGGAAGATTACGGCCTCGGTTTCGGGGCCGTTTTCTTCGCGCCGTCGCCCGGTTTGGGCGCTGCAGCGGGCGGCTTGAGACCGTTGTCCGGCAGCTTCAGCTCGGTGCCCTCGAGCAGAACGTCCGGGTTCTTAATCTTGTCCCTGTTCAATTCATAGATTTGGCGCCAGCGCGAGCCGTCGCCCAGGACATTGCGTGCAATCGTCGTCAGAGTATCGCCGGAAGCCACCACATAGGTTCTAGTGGCCTTGGCATGGGGCTTGCGGGCGGCAACCGCTTCAACCGCCGGCTTCTCAGTCATAGCCGGCGGTTTGGCAACCTCGACGAGGCCTGGTTTGCTCGCTCCACCCGTTGCCGGTTTCGTGCCGGTGACTTCTTCCTTTGACGGGATAATCAGCACCTGGCCAACCAGCAGATGGTTCGGGTCGATCCCCGGATTTGCGTCGCGGATCTTCGTCCAGTACTTGCCGTCGCCGTATTTCTGCCGCGCGATGTATGTCAGCGTATCCGACTCTTGGACAGTGTAGCGCATCGGCTCGGGCTTCGGCTTGGCGGCATCGCGGATGCGCGCCGCCGGCTCCTCACGCATACTGTCCGGCGAGCGCGGCGGCACGGCGACTCCCGGAGTCGCGGGCGGCGTTGCCGCGGGTTCCGGCTGGGTCACCGGGCTCAGCGACGTGCCTGGATCGGGCGTAAGCGGCACGGCGCGCGGCAACGGACCGACGCGCAGCGGCTGCCCGGGCTGCGGCTCGAGGGTGGCCACCGGCTGAGAAGCGCTCGCACGCTCCGTTCCAACGGTCATGAAACCACCGGCCTCCGCCTCAGGCCATCGGACCGGCTGGGACGCGGGGGTCTCCCTTGCGATTGGAGCACTCGGCGAGGCCGCCGTTTCACCTGTGTGCGAGCCTGCCACCGGGGGGCGAGCCGCCACAATGCGCTGCTCGGCCAACGGCGTCGCCACGGTTCGCTGATCGGAGGCCAACGGCGGCAGCGCCTGCCGTTGGGGGCGGGCGGTTGCCACCGGCGGCTGGCCGCTCGTCGCAGGGCGTTCAGTCGGGCGAGCCGTGGAGGGCGGCGCGGGCCGCGTCAGACGCGTCTTGTCGCCGGTCTTCGTCGCATGCGCGCGCGGCGAACTCCTTTGAGCGTCGGAAGCCGCTGTCGCATCTGACTTGCTCTCGGGCTGCCCGGCAGGAACGTTCCAAGGAATGCTGGCCGTCTGCCCGCTATCGCTGCCCTTGTTGAACAAGAAAATCAGCGCCGCGATGATCACAAATACCCCGGCGACCAATCCGACTTTCACTTCCGTGCGCATCCGAGTGTCCTGTAAAAACGGCGGTCCGACCGCGTCGCTCGCCACGGCCGGACCGCATTATACCTTCGGCCTACGCAACGTATAGCACGGCCGGAGCTTAACTTACGCCGGAAGCGGCGCCCGTTCAGTTGCGGGCTTTGGCCGCGCTTCCGACCGCACGCCCAGCATCAGCAGCGGGGCGGCGATGGCAATGGACGAATAGGAACCCGCGAGCGTACCGACCAGCATGCAGTAATTGAAGCCGCGGATGCTGCTTCCGCCGAAGATGTACATCACCAGCACGACCATCCAGACGGTGATCGATGTCAAGATGGTGCGCGACAACGTCTGGTTGATGGCGTCGTTGATGACCTGCGGCGTGATACGTCCGAGCCGCCCGCGCATTTCGCGGATGCGATCGAACACCACGATGGTGTCGTTCACGGAATAGCCGATGATCGTCAATATCGCCGCCACCGTGGTCATGTTGATTTTGAAGTCCTCGATCAGCAGCGAGCGGCCAATGCTGGACAGGAACCCGGCCAACCCCGCCGGGACAATTGCAGGCGGGTTGATGATCCACCCCGCCACGCCCAAGGCCGCCACGGCAATCAACACGTCGTGCACCAACGCCACCACGGCCGCCACGCCGAAGCGCACCTGCCCGAACCGGAACCACAGGAAAGCGATCATCATGCACCACGAGAGCACCACGGCCAGAATGGCCTGAGTGCTGGCGCGT
>JAAYXS010000566.1 GCA_012515775.1 Phycisphaerae bacterium | reverse complement strand
AGCACGAGGCGGCGCGTGTCCCCGGAGCGCTGGAGCTCCGACAGCAGGCGGTCGACGCAGTAACGCGTCTTGCCTGAGCCGGCTCGCCCGAGGACGAAAGTTACGGCCATGCTCCTGCCTCCGGAGTTGTCCTTCTATCCGAGAGCTGTCCTGTTATCCGAGCCTGACGCGCAAGCGCGGGCGGCACCAAGTGATAAGGTGATAAAGTGATAGGGTGATAAAGGGCTAACGCGCGGCGAGCGGGTCGCGCGACCCAGCGGTCCGTCCTTATCACTTTATCACTCTATCACCTTATCACCCTATCACGCTTCCTCCGGGCTGCTCAATCTTCGTATCTTTCCAGCCGCTTGCGGCATTCGTCGCGCTCGCGCTTGTACTTGTCGGCCTTCTCCTTCAGGCGGCAGTTTTGCTGCTCCAAGTACTGAATGTTCTGGTAGGCCCGGTACAGCTCCTGCCGCCCCTGCTCGACCGTCGCGATGGGCGGGACGCGGCTGGTGTCCACCGGTTCGGGCCGGCTGCCACCGATGTCGATCCGCTCGGGGGCTTTCACACTGACGCAGCCGAGGGTGGTCAGGATCAGGGCGGCGCTGGCGGCCAATAGGAAACTCGTCCTCATCGTTACTCTCCTCAAGGCTGGCACGGCCCACGCCCTCGCCAGGTCCGATGGCCATGCTGCTCACCCACTTAGACCGCACCGTATAATCGCCGGTTAGGCCGTGCGGGTCAAAGGCCCAAGGTCCGGGCGTTGGGTGCCATGCCCAAGCTGTAAGCGCGGGCATGTGTGTGCAATGTCGGGTTCGGCGCCTGGTGTGCAATATGTCGGGTGCCGTATCGAAGTGGGCATGCCCGCGCCGCTACGCGGCTTGGGCATGGCACCCGCCGCCTGGTATGGCACCGGCGGCTTGAACATGGCACCTATAGGCAGGATTGGCTTGGAGAAGCGCGTCATTACGATTTTGGGCTGCACGGCGGTGGGGAAGGGGACGTTGGCGCGCGCAATCGCCGGGCGGCTGGGGGCGGAAATCGTCAGCATCGACTCGATGAAGGTTTACCGCGGCATGGACATCGGCACGGCCAAGCCGAGCGCCGAGGCGCGGGCCGCGATTCCGCACCATTTGATCGACGTGGCCGAGCCGAGGGAGCCGTTCAGCGTAGCCCGATTCATCGAACTGGCGGACAGGGCGGTGGGGGAGGTACACGGTCGCGGGCGCCCGGTCATCGCAGTCGGCGGGACGCTGCTGTATTTCAAGTGCTTCTATCAGGGCTTGTTTGCCGGGCCCTCCGCCGACCCGGCCATTCGAGCGGAGATCCGGCGGCGGGCCGAAGTTGAAGGCATCGAGGCGCTGCACGCGGAGCTGGCGCGGATCGACCCCGAAGCGGCGGGCCGCATCCATCGCAACGACCTGCGGCGCATCGAGCGGGCGTTGGAAGTGCATCGGCTGACCGGCACGCCGATCAGCGTGCTACAGCGCGAGTGGGACAGCCAGAGCATCCGGCGGCCGGAGTGGGATTGGGTTCTGATCGGCTTGCGGCGGCCGCGAGAAGTCAACAATCGGCGGATTAATGAGCGGGTGCGGCGGATGGTCGCAGCCGGGCTGGTCGAGGAGGCACGGCGTTTGTGGGCCGACCCGCGCGGGCTCAGCGATCAGGCGCGGCAGGCGGTGGGGTACGCCGAGTTGTTCGAGCATTTTGAGGGGCGGATGTCGCTGGATGAGGCGATCGAGCGGATCAAGATCAATACGCGCCATTTGGCCAAGCAGCAACGCACCTGGTTGCGGCGGCTGGAGCGAGTGAACTGGATAGATGTGGAAGAGGCCGACGATCTTGAGCGGATCGTCGGCCTCGTACTGCCATTGGCCTGTGTTACCGGTTCTTAACGGTCTGGCCGGTTAACAGCCGGTCTCGCTCTCACAGTTTTGTACCTACGGTTTCAAGACCAGCGTCCGGGCGGCCTCGGTGCGCAGCGTATTCAGCGGCTCGCGGGCGTTCAGGAACGCCTTCGGGGCGAGGTCGCGTTGCGCGATGCGCGTATTGCGCGAAATCGTCACGCGCTGCTCGCCGGGCGTGATGCGCTGCTCGGCTTCGCCCCATTCGCCCTTGACCGCCTTCACTTCCACCGGCTGAGCTTCGACCGTCCAGTTCTCCGGATACTCCACGGTCAACTTTACTTGCTCCACGAATGGGCCGGTGATGCGGACCGGTTCGTT
>JAAYXS010000565.1 GCA_012515775.1 Phycisphaerae bacterium | reverse complement strand
GGGGAAAACAAGGCTGGCTTTGTCCAATAAAAATGGGATCGAGGGATCGAGGGATCAAGAGATGAACGGGGACCGCAGTTCGTTTGGAAGTGCAGCTTGGGCGGTAACGCGTCTGCGACGCCGCGCTTTCAGCGCTGCAGCATTTGCAACAACGAGCTGCGAATCCGCGCGACCCATTCCATGTCGCCGACGGCAAAGCCGGCCAGGAACGCGAGGCAGATCAGCACCGCAATGCAGACTGCGATGATCACCTGCCTGTCCGCGTAGGTCCGTCGGGCCTCACTCATGGTGCTGTACCTTGTTTGCGGAAGTCCTTGATGACCTTGGAGATCTTCTCGCCGTAGACCGTTGTATCAAGCGCCTGGTAGTAACCGCGGTCGCCGGTGCAGCTTAGTCCGACGACCGAGTCGCCCAGCGCCACCGGGCCGCCGCTGCCGCCGGCTTTCACAGGCGCGGTGTGCTCGATCCACCATGTGCCGACCTTGTCCTGGTAGAGGCGACTGATCGTGCCGTTGGCGCTGGCCAGCGGCGTGTCGCGCACGGTGGAATCAACTTGTTCCGGCATCTCCTGAAAACCGATGACGCGCACCGGGACGTTGAGTCGCTGGACACTCCCCTTCGGCGCGATTCTGAAGCGATAGGGGATGTAAGCGTCGACTTTCAGGAGCGCCAAATCGGTGACGGTGTCCTGCCAGACAAGCTCGGCGTCGAAGCGCTCGTTATTCAAATAGACCCAGGTGCGCAGAGGAAGGTGTGCTTGCGCTTCAGGCGGCGGCAGGACGTGCTTGCAGGTCAACAAAAAACCGTCGTTCGAGACCGCCCACGCGGTGCCGTACTGCAGAAAGACAATGTCGCCTTGCCCGTCCGCGGCGCCGACGGCCACCAGGCCAACGGCCTTTTGGATGCGTTTCCAGTCGTCTAGATTCACGAAGCGCCGGTTGACGAGGCGGATTTCGTCGGGCAGGAACCCGAAGACGGAGAGTGCCAGCCACACGAGCAGCAGGGCGGCCGCGCCGGCGCCGGAATGGATGGTGGCGCGCGAAGTGCGCGCGGTTTGGAAGGTTCTTATGAGGTCGCGTATGAGCTTCACGGCGGGGTTGGGGTGCGTGCGGTTCATCTGCGAAAGCACGAACGCGGCGCCGCAAGAGCGACAATGGGTTCGGCCGCGCTGTTCGGGCGGGTAGAGGCTGGAAGCTTTGCAGTGTGGGCAGGTGAACGGAATCACACGGGCCTCCCGGGGCTGGGTCAGGGTGCGTCGAGGGTTGCCTTCTCGGCGATGTTCTTCCAGGCTTCCAGGAAATCTTCCGCCTGACGCTCCATTTGGCGCAGAGCTTCCTTTTCTACGTCCAGCAGGTTCCTGGCTCGCTGTTGCGTCTTGAGCTTATCGATGGCGCTCGTGAGCCGTTTCACGTGGTAATCGGCCAGGTCTTTGATGGTTTTCAGGCGGTCCGCGAGGGCCTGTGTACGATCTTCCGCTTTAGGCGCTTCGGGGGCTGCTTTGGGCGGTTCGGGCGGTGCTTTGAGCTTTTCCAGCTCCTGCTTGATCGCCTCGACATTATTGGCCGTGGATAAACTCGCATCACGCAATTCGCCGAGCTTCGTCAAAAGGGTTTCGTCTCCCTCGCGGATTGCGCCTTCTATTGCGTCTTTCGCGCCCCTCTGGCTGTTAGCGAGCTCAGCTAAACTTTCGGCGGTGGCGGTTTTTCCCAGCATTTGTTTTAGCGCGTCCTGCATTGCAGCCAATTGGTCGCCTTGCTCCAGGCTTTTTTGGACATCGCCCCGCGTTTCGAAGACCGGATTTAGAATTTTTTGCTGCATGTCGTTTTGGTACCGGTCAAAAGATGAGAGGCGCGTGGTGATGTGGATCATGGCGGCCATGTTCGCGAGTAGCAGGACCACGACGAGCGACACGGCCAGCACGCCAGCGGTTGCGAAGCGAGCGGCGGGCGCCGAACCGGAACGCGGGAATTGGCTGAGCGGTGTTTTTTCCATCGGAAGGTTCGCAGGCGTTGGAGGACCGGAGCCGTACAAGAAGGCGACGGCCACCGGGGCTCCTGAGGTTAGACACTTGAAACACAACGAAAACTCGGGCAGCGCCAGGCAGCGCTGCACTATGGCCTGAATGTCTTTCAATGAGATGTTGGTTGCGGAATGGATGGTGCGCCGGGATGCGGCAACTGCCTGCGCGACGCTGCTGACCACTTCCGGATGAAGCGTATCCCGGGACGAAGCGCTTAATTCTGTAATGGTTGCTCCAGCCCGGCTCTTTTCCCAGCGGGACAGGACTACCGCATCCAAGACGCGGACCACCGACGGCGCCGAGTCGGCGGGAATTAGCAGAGTTTCAAAACGCAGCGTAGCCCGGCCGTGAGCGTCAGGCCCGCCGGACAACACGCGCGTGAGCAGGAAGCGCTCGCCGCAGCGGCGCCAGATCACGCCCGGCTCACTCGACAGGGAGGCCAGGTACTCCGGGTCGTTTGTCTGACCGAAGAAGAACTGCTCCAGCAGCGCGTTCTCGGCCGGAGTTACGCCGGCCGACCGCTCGGCGGTTTGGTACCGCCCGTCGCGATGGGCGAAAACATGGTATGGAAACGGGCCGATCATCCGCCGGTTCCCGGGCTCATGGTGGCGCCGCGATGGAGTTCGACTACGTGCCGCACGTAGACGCCCGCCAGAAACGACAGCAGCAGGGTCACAAACAAGGCCAAGAACCAGGCGGCCTTGACCAGTGCATCGCGCGCCGACGCGCGGCGCAGAACCGCCTGGCGCGCCCAATTGATTTGTTCCTGCTGGATGGCCTGCAGCATGGCCTCCACTGGGGCCTTGACGACTTCGACGTTCGCGAGTTGAACCTGCGTCCGCGTTTTTGCCAGTGAGGAGAAGTGCATCATGCGCATGCCCGGGCCTAGCAGTCGGGCCGAGTGCGGCAAATGCAGCATTACAAACTGGGCCACATGTTTGCCGACAAGTTCCGAGTTCTCATCACGTTTGGTGAGCGCGAAGACGAACTTGGGCATGACCGGGCGCGACTGGTAGAAGCGAAACAGGTTTGACAAACAGTAGTCGAGCTCGGCGGAATTTGCGACGATGCTGGCGGGATCGGCCAGTACGATCACGCCGGCGGCGTCCTCGCAGAAGCGCATCAGCTCGCGCGCTTCGTCGCTGTCTATTGCCAAATCAAAGAATACGCGGCGGAACAGTTCCCCCGGGTAGTCCAGGCAGCGCAGATGGTACTTTTGGCCGTTCCGCTCCAACTCGAATTCATAAGGCCGCAGCGCCTGTGTAGCCGGCGGCATTGTTCCACGTTTGAGAGCCTCCACTGAGCCCAACAGTTCGGTGTGCATCGCGCCGCTGCCGGCGCGCATGATCATGCCGTCGGACCCATTCCACAGATGGTGGTAGAGCACGCTGAGATAAACCGTCTTGCCAGCGGATGGTCCGCCCAGGACGATGATCGTCGAGGAACCGGTCATTTCTTTCCCAACACCGCAAGCTGGGGCGACTTGGCGCAGCTCCCGAGAGACGAGCTGTAGCCTCTACGACAATAGCATAACGAAAATCAAGCTCAGAGCAAGCGGCACACGTTTCGCAAAGGTCAAGGAGGGAATGGGTGTGGGACGGATTTGCGCGCCAGTCGAGGCGACATACTACCGCTTGTGCGAGTGCGCTGGGATTGGCGGCATTCCAAGCGACACCCGGCGGGTCAGCTCTATGCTCGCGCGCGGCGCAACACTAGATTGCCCGGCAGACGCTTGATGAGGCCCTTCAGTTCTAGTGTCGTCAGTGCGGCCAGGACTTCGCCCGGGGGCAATTCGGCCGCGCGGATGACCATGTCCTGGAGAATGGCGTCGTATGGGATCACCTCGAAGACACGCTTTTCAGCCGGTGAGAGGGTTGGGCCGGGAGGCGGCGTTCCGGCGCCGCTGCTCGCGCCCGGTTCAGTGGCCGACGCCACCGTTCCGGCAGCAGCCCCGCGCTCCCAGAGTGACGCGCCGCCCTCCCGGGGCGCTGCCTCGCCTTCCGGGCGCACTGCCTCGCCCGCGCCGGCTACTGCCTCGCCCTCGCGAGGTTTTGCCTTAGTGTCCCGACGCGCGGGGCCGTAGAGCTTTAGTTTAAGTTGATAGCCGACCTCGCCCAGGCCTTCGAGGATGTCGTCCAGGCCGGTGACCAGTTTGGCGATGCCGTCGCGGATCAAGGCGTTGACGCCTTCGGCCATCGGCTCCTGCAGGCGTCCAGGGACGGCGAACACCTCGCGGTTGTAGTCGCTGGCCAGCCCGGCGGTGATCAGCGCCCCGCTGCGGGTGGCGGCCTCGACGACCAGCGTGCCCAGCGACATGCCGGCGATGATGCGATTACGGACCGGGAAATTCTCGCGGCGCACGCTGGCCTTCATCGGTAGCTCGCTGAACCACGCGCCGTTCTCCAAAATCTTTTCGGCCAGAGCCTGATTTTCGGGCGGGTAAATACTGGTTAGCCCGTTTCCGAGCACCGCAATGGCCCGCCCGCCAGCTTCGACCGCGCCGTGATGGGCGAACGAATCGATTCCGCGCGCCAGTCCGCTGACCACCGTGAACCCCGCGCCGGCCAACAGTTCGCCGAAGCGCCGGGCCTGTTCGCTGCCGTAGATCGTGCAGCGCCGGCTGCCGACGACCGCCAGGGCCAGCGTGTCGGTCTGGCGGTATTCACCTTTGATATAGAGCACGATAGGCGCGTCCGGAATTTGCCGCAGTCCGGGCGGATATTCCGGATCGTCGCGGCAGATGATGCGTACGCCGTGCGCGGCCGCCGCCTCGATCTCTTCATCCAGCGCGACGCGGTCTCGCGTCCGCACGATGGCCTCGGCCAACTTCGGCCCGATGCGCGGAACCTGCTCGAGCTGCGTGGCGCTGGCGGAAAGCGCTTGCGCCGCATCGCCGAAATAGGAAACCAGGTGCGAAAAGGTCAGCGGCCCGACGCCGTCAATCAGGGCCCAGCGCAAGTGCACTTTGGCTTTTTCTGAGATGGTCTCGCTCATTCCGATCGCCCGAGCAGAAGCACTGATTCTACACGCCAGGCGCGACAATGGAACTGGCGACAAATGGCACAGCGGTTGCATTTTCAGACTCCGGATGCCGGGGTCTGCGGACCGCGCAGCCGATTAGACGCGTGGATTGCTGTAAAACGGAGCGTGCCATGGCAACTGATCCGATCAAGACTCATCGCGCGGGGCGCAAATTGGGCCTGTGGGGCGCAGCGTTTGCGGCCGTTCTGGCCATTAGCATTTGCACCGGCTGCAACGACTCGATTCGGCGTGAAGTACGCCAGGGCGCTTACGACGTTTTCAGCGCGGGCCTGGACGCGTTCTACTCAGAATTGGGGGCCGGGATAACTACCGGGATCAATGAGCTGGGCCAGGCGGGTCGGAACGCCCAGGCAGGTTCGGAGGCCGGAAGCGGCGAAGGAGCGTTAGACGTTTAGCGGAGCACGGAAACCGTTTTCGCCTTTCCACGTGCCCGCTTAACACGGCGTTCAGTACTGCCGCCGCTGTCGCGCCGTGGGTATTTCGAGCTGGGCCCGGTACTTGGCGACCGTGCGCCGCTTGATCTCGATCCCCAGCAGCTTCAGCTTTGAGACGATCTCGTCATCACTGAGCGGATTCCGCTTGTCTTCCTTGGCGACGATTTCCTGGACCTTCGCTTTGATGCTGTCCCACCCCAGAACTTCGCCGTTGCCCGACTCCGTCCCGCCCGTGAAAAACCGCCGCAACGGAAAAACGCCGCGCGGCGTCTGCATGTACTTCTCATCCACCGTGCGGCTGATGGTCGAAGGATCGCAGCCGAAGCGCGCCGCCAGGTCGCTCATCCGCAGCACTTTCAGGTGCTGCTCGCCATAGTCCAGAAAATCGCGTTGGGCCTCCACCACCGCCTTGGCCACTTCCAGGAGCCGCTCGCGGCGGTAGCGCACCGCATCAATGATCGCGTTGGCCGCCTCGATTTTCTGTTTAATGAAATCGCGCGACCGCTTGTCCGCCCGCGTCTTCTCCAGCGCTTCGCGAAATTCCGGCGAGATTCGTAGCTCGCGCGCATTGCCCCGCGCCAGCCGCACCTCGTATTGATTTTCCTTCTCGTTGTATTCCACGATCACGTCGGGCACGATCGGCGGCGCCGGCTGGCTCACTACTTCCAGCCCCGGGCGCAACGACAGCCGCGTAATGACGTCCAGCGCCCCGCGCACGTCTGACAGGTCGACCCCCAGGGCCCGCGCAATCTGCGGCAGCCGGTTCTTCTGCAGATCCTCCAGATGCCGTTCGATGATCTTCCGCTCCAGGCTGGTATCGCCTGGCAGGGCCTCCAGTTGCAGCAGCAGGCACTCGCGCAGGTTGCGCGCCGCAATCCCGGACGGATCGAGGCGCTGCACCGCCCGCACGGCCTGTTCCATCTGGTCGAGGCTGGGCGGCTCGACGAACTCGCGCGCGATGTCCTCCAGCGGAGTGCTCAGCCGCCCGTTTTCGTCAACGAAGTCGATGATTTTGGCGCCGATCTGCCGCGTCTGCTCGTCAACTTCGGTCAGACTCCATTGCTGGCTCAGGTACTCCTGGAGGCTGACCGGGCGCGCCGCGGTGTTCGCCATGGCCTCCATCTTGATGTCCCCCTCTTCCAGGCTGCGCGCCCGCGACTTGGTCCCGCGGTATTCGGCGTCGTCCTCGATCCAGTCGTATTCCCGAACAAGGCTGTCCAGTCGCTCGAATTCGGCCGCGTTCCCTTCCTCAACCACCATCGCCTTTTCGCCGGAGGGCGGCTCCTCCTCAACTTCTGCCGGCGACGCGGCGTCGGCTGCCTCATCTTCGGGCAGCACCAGCTCTAGCGCCGGATTTCCGTCAATTTCCTGTGCAATGCGCGATTCCAGGGCCATCATGGGCAACTGCAGAATGTCCATTGCCTGGATGAGCTGCGGCGTCAGGCGCTGCTGCTGCTGGAGAAGCTGGCTGG
>JAAYXS010000564.1 GCA_012515775.1 Phycisphaerae bacterium | reverse complement strand
GTTTCAGAATCATAACTGGCATACTGCTTTATGCGGTCGAGCAGGCCGTTGTAGTCATCGACCAGGCCCTTCAGCGTTGACAGCATGCTGTCCAGATCGCGCTCTACTGTGACTGTGACGGGTTGATCATCTGTACCGGTCAGTGTGAGCGTCACTCCGGGTATGGCGTCAGTAATCGTGTTGGTTGTACTGCGAATCAGCAGGCCATTGTCGTCACTGCCGAGCGTGATTGCGGCATCCTGCGCCTGCGTCAGTGTCGTCAGGTCCAGACCGGTGGTTCCCGCATCGATAATTAACTCACCGGCCCGCCCGCTGGCGGCGGACGTAATGCTTAGCCGGTACGGGGCCACGCCCGAGCCGTCGTTGATAATGGCGGCGTTGGCCAGGCGCGTCTTGTTGATCTGCGCCAGTACCTGGTCCAACGTGTCGGCGGTGGCTGTATCGATCTTAAGTTCGAACGAACCGTCGATCTGCTTGGCGGCGCCTTCCGATTCTCCGGCGATGTTCAGATCGCGCGCCGCCGTGCCGGTATCGTCCTCGATTATCAGCTTGCCGGTACCCTCGGAAGTGTCCGTAATGAGTAGGCCGTCGCCGGTATCGTTAATGCGCACCTCGAGTTGCAGGGCGGTCGCTCCGCGGATGGCGTCGATTACGTCCTGCAGCGTCTCGGCCCGTTCCGAGGCCAAATCGATGGTCGCTGAGACGCCGCGCGAGTCTGTAATCTTGATCTTGCCGAGCGAAACGCCCTGCCCCATATTCAAATCCTGCAAACGCGTGTTCTCGGATACGTACCGCCGTTGCAGGTTGTTGCTCGTGATGCGGCTGCCGCCCGCGTCGATACCCAGGCTGTGGGCCAGCTCGCCCTGCACGTCGCTGATCGTGATCGACCCGGCCCCGTCGGCGGTGTTGACGATCTGCAGCTTGTTTCCACTTGAGTGATAGCTGGCCGCGATTCCCAGACCGCTCTGCTCGGACGCCGTGTTGATCGCCTCGATTACGTCGCGCAAGGTCTCCGCGCCGGTCACGTCCACTTGAACCGTGTTCCCGTTGGCGGTGATCTGCATGATTCCGCCCGTCAGGCCGCGCCCGCCATTAAGCGTCTTCAGCAGAACTGTGTTGAGCCCCCCGATGATCCGCCCGCCGCTGATGCTCTCCCCGGTGGAGTTCGGCTGAAAGCCCAGATCGAATAGGGCCTGAGACGAGCTCTCCTCCGGCACAACCAGCGTCAGGGCCGCGCCCATTTCGCTGGTTAATGTGATGCCGCGGCCGGACGCGTCGATTGCCGCCCGCACTGCCGGCAGGCCCTGGGGCGTCTCGTTTCCGTCTGCGTAATTGATGGCGGCCAGCACGTCACCCAGCGTATCGACGTTCAGAATTTGCGAGCCGCGGATGCTCTTGCCGTCCGTTGTGCCGGCGATTCCCAGGTCGCGTGCCGCGTGACCTGACACGTCCTCAATGGTCAAGTCATGATCTTCTTCATTGCTGCCGTCAGTGATCATCAACCCGCTGCCGGAGATCACCACCGTAATGCCGCTGATGGCGTTCTGAATGGCGGTTTGCACGTCGCCGATGGTGCGGGCGTCTGACAGATCGATTTCCTCGGACACCCCAGCGCGGTTGGTGATGCGAATCGTTCCCAATTCGACGCCGCGCGCGTGATTCAGCCGTTCCAAACGCGTGTCCGCGGTTAAAACCTCGCTCAGTTTCACCTTCACCGGCGCTTCGAGTCCATCCACCTGGATTTGAAAACCCGTCCCCGCCACCGCCCGCCGCAGACCGAGGCCATCGTTCAGCGCGCTCAGCGGCGTGGCCTCTGAGAGGTAGATCAGGTTGCCGCCCGTCAACTGGCCGTCGGCCGAGAATGTCAGGCCCGCCGTAAACCCCAGGTCAGCCGCGACATGGCCCTCGCCCACTTCGCTGATCCGCAGTCCGCCCGTGCCGCCGGTGGTGTC
Organism: Phycisphaerae bacterium; assembly: GCA_012515775.1. Taxonomy (GTDB): domain Bacteria; phylum Planctomycetota; class Phycisphaerae; order UBA1845; family Fen-1342; genus JAAYXS01. The sequence continues at coordinate 1,255 of JAAYXS010000564.1, read as the reverse complement.
GGCGAGATGAATGCCCTCCCCGCGCAGCTCCGCGCGCACCCCGATGTTCGCAGTGTTGATCAAATCCAGTACGTCGGAAACCGTCTGGGCCTCTCGCAGGTTGATTGTCGCACTCTCTCCCCGAGCATTCGTGATCTTGAACGAGCCGCGCTGCACTCCCGCGTAGCCGTTCAACTCCTCCAGCGCGGTGTCACGATTGACCTGCGCCGCGGCGGACTCGATCGTCAGCGAACCGGCCGCCACGGCGGCGTTACGGCTGGTATATCCGCGGCTGATGAGCTGCTGCGTCCGCGCCAGCGAGCGGACGGTGAACGAGAAGGAGCCGGGAACGGCCGTGCCGGTCGTGGAGGCCGAAAGCACCGCCGGGTTCGAAGAGATGGCTTTGGAAGTAGAGAAAAAACTTGGTTTGGTCAGCGAAGTAATACGGGCGAGCAGGGCCGACAGTCGCGCAGAAATGTCCGCCAAGGCCGTTTTTTGCGCGTCGAGACTGCTCATGCGGAGCGTGAGTTTATCGCGTGGCCGCGCCTCGATCGCCATCAACTGGTCGACCATCGTGCCATAATCGATGCCCGAAATGAGCCCGATGCTGGAACTTATAGTTCCCACCACGAACCTCCTGGGGTAAAGCCATGAGTGGCGTGGCCGATGGCGCACCGCCACCAGCGCTATCGGCCTGGTGGGGTGCAAGGTGGATACCGCGGCGCAATTAGTCGTCCCATAACAGGGATCAGAGGACGCGAAACAAGGACCCCAGGGTTGCGGTTTCGCGATGTTCTGCGCTCAGGTGCGGCGCCTAGCTGGTCCCAACGCGTTTGACGCGGTGCACCAGTGTTTGGGCCGAGGTCTTGATGCCCCGCAACAAGCCCATGAGTTGCTCGCGGTTGGGGGCGTATTCCATCGCGACGTCCGTATAGATAAGGCCCTTTTCCACCAGCTCGGCGAGCGAGGCGGTGAAGGTGCACATGCCGGACTGCGCGCTGCCGGCGATGATTTCCGGCAAATCGTTATCCGCGCCTTCGCGAATCTTCTCGCGCACGATGCCTTCGCCCAACAGAATTTCGACGGCCGGGACTCGGCTGATGTCCGGGTCAATTGCCGGCAAAAGACGTTGGGCACAGATGGCGCGGATGCTGTTGGACAACGAGCTGCGGATGAATTGGTGCTGGTCCGGCGGGAAGAATTCTAGAATACGCCCGAGGGCCTGCATGGTGTCGGCCGTGTGCAGCGTGCAGAAGACCAGGTGGCCGGTTTCGGC
>JAAYXS010000563.1 GCA_012515775.1 Phycisphaerae bacterium | reverse complement strand
GTCACTGTCAGAGCGTGCAGCCCGCCGGCCGGCTATGTGGAAAACGGCGACGACTGCAACGACACCATCCCGGCTGTGAATCCCGGTGTAGTGGAAGTATGCAACAACGGAATCAACGACGATTGCGACGGCCTGATCGATTGTGACGATCCAGACTGCGCGTGGGACTTGGGCTGCGCCGAGTTGATGGCCGACGCCGGCCCTGACCTCAGCCTTACGGTGGCGATTGCGGCCGAAGGCGTCAACGTCATGCTGGACGGATCGCGGTGCAGCGGAAATATCGTCGAATACACCTGGACCGAGAACGGACAATGGCTGGCTTACGGGCGGACAGCCGTGGTTCTGCTGCGTCCCGGCACGCACGACATAGTACTGACCATTCGAGACGCGCACGGTCGCACGGCCAGCGACACGCTGCGCGTTTCCGTCAACCTTGATGATGGAGGCGATGAAGACCTGGACGGCGTCATCAATGCACAGGACGACTGCCCCGGCACGCCGGCCGAAGAGGCGGTTGACGCCAACGGCTGTTCGTGCAGCCAGCTTGATACCGACGGCGACGAAACGAACGACTGTGACGACCTTTGCCCGACGATTCCAGGGTCGTGCCCGAACGGCTGCCCACCGGGCCCTTCCGGCCTGTGTGGCAGCACTGGCTGCGGGTTGATCGGGTTGGCGTTGGCGGGAATGTGGCTGAGCCGGCGGCGCAGTCGCGTTTGAATTTACGCCCGCGCCTCGGAAGATTACGCTGGTCGCATGCGGACCAGCCGAGTGCTTTTGCTCGTGACCGACTTGGAGCGTGGCGGGACGCCGCTGCGTCTTGCGCGGCTGGCCAGTGGGCTGCGCGAGTGCGGCCTGGAGGTACATTTCGGCTGTCTGGCGCGGCCGGGACCGGTTAGCCGGGATCTGGACGCGGCCGGTATTCCGAATTTCGCCTGTAACGCTTGCCGCGTGCGAGACGTGGCAGCGTTATGGCGTCTGGCTGGGCACGTCCGGCGGATTCGGCCGGACGTGATTCACTCGACGCTCACGCATGCGAATGTGGCGGCGCGAATTGTGGGCTTGCTTTGCGGAGTACCGGTCGTCACGAGCACGGCCACCATTGAAGTAGAGCGCAAGTGGCACGCCTGGGCCGAGCGGGTGACGCACGGGCTGGATTCCGGGCACATTGTCAACAGCGAGGCGGTGGCCGACCACGTGCGGCGAGTTTTTCGCTATCCGCGCCGGCAGGTTTTTGTCATCCCGCCCTCGATTGACCTGCCAGGCAGCCGTGCAGCGGTTGGCGCCGGCGCTGCTTCACCAGCGGCCGGCGTCGTTTCACCTGGGGCGGGCGATTCGGACCGAGGTGTTGTCCGGCAGCAACTGGGGATTACCAGCGACGAATTCGCAGTTCTTTGGGCCGGCCGGCTGGACCCGGTCAAGCGCATCGATCTCGTGCTCGAATGTGCCCAGCGGCTGCGCCAGGAGCCGTTCCGCTTTCTGATTGCCGGCGACGGGCCGGAACG
>JAAYXS010000562.1 GCA_012515775.1 Phycisphaerae bacterium | reverse complement strand
GGATGCTGGCTGACCGCTGCCTGGTAGTCGAACCTGCACGCCGCAAGCCCGGCGCTCGGGACCGCGGGTATCATGGTGGGCCGCATTTGTGGAACGCGCAGGATTGATGCTCGTGCCCGGATCGGGATCGATGCTCGTACCCAGATCAGAATAGGGGCGCCGCAGCGAATAGGCGCATACCAGCGATGCACGCACGCGGGAGGGCCACGGGGCGCAGCGCCGTTGAGGGTGAAACTGTGAAGCGGAGGTCGCGCCGCGGTAGTTGAGGTGCCGGGAGAACGTGGAAAACCGCGCTTTTGGTGTCGGGGGATTCGGTTTGCAGCAACAGGCGCCGACATGAACTCGTCGGCGGCGTACCGACAGGCACTCCTGGAGCGCGAGATGGCTTCATTCGTCAGGCGCCTTCGCCGGAGACCCGCCAGCGCCACTTGCTGGATTCCATCCGGGCGGTCGGCCCGATGACGTGCGAGACCTTAGGCTCCGGTCCGGGCGAGCGAGCCGGGCCTTTGCGGGCCGTTCGGTCAAGTTCCGGCTCGACACGAGCCGGCTCTGCTACTTGGTTGGTCCGAGTGTGCGGGTTTTGGCGCGGTCCTTCCGTGATGGTCGCCGGCTGGGTATCCTGAGCGGCCTGAACTGATCGGCCACCACGCGGCGTGCCTATCGAGCGGGCCGTTGCGCCTGGCCAGCCAAGAAGGGAAAATGCATATGCCACAGCAGGCCCAAGTCGAAGCCCAAGAGACTCGAATTCCAAAGTTTCCGGAGAACGCCTATCGGGAACTGAAGCCCGGCGAGAAATTCGTGCCGATGATCCCGCCGAGCATGCGGGTGCCCGAGCTGACGCCGCGGATGTTCATCTTCGGTTTGCTGATGAACGTCATCTTCTCGGTGGCGGCCACGTTCCTGGCCTTGAAGGCCGGGCAGGGCATCGAGACGGCCATTCCGATCTCGATTCTGGCGGTGGGCTTGTCGGGGTTCCTGCTCAAGACGGGCAGACGGGCCAGCTCGATCCTCGAAAACATGTACGCCCTGTCGATCAGCACGACCTCGGGCTATGTGGCCGGCGGGACGTGCTTCACGATGCCGGCGATTTACATCCTCAAGCTGAACTCGCCGGAAAGCCTGAACATCGGGAACCTCTCGCTCTTCCTGCAGATCTCGCTCGTTCCGTTTCTGGGCGCGATCCTGGGGGCGTTGTTCCTGATTCCGTTCAGGCGCTACTTCGTGAAGGAAATGCACGGCAAGCTGCCCTTCCCCGAGGCGACTGCGACCAACGAAATTCTCGTAACCGGCGCCTCCGGCAGCACTACGCAGGCCTTCATCCTGATCTACTCCTTCATTATTTCCGCGATCTACACGTTCGCGGCCACGGCTTTGCGACTGTTTGGGGACGTGTTTACCACCGGTCTGGCGCATCTGAAGCCCGTGGGCAAGGCTTCGACCGAAGTCCTGGCTTTCGGATCAACCGGGCTGTTCGCCGATCTGACGGAAAAAGTAAAGGCCGTCGTCTCGATGGGCACGGGTGCGTATTACCTCGGGCTGGGGTTCATCATCGGCCTGCGGTACGCCTCGATCATTCTGGCCGGGTCATTGCTGTCGGTGCTGGTCATGACGCCGCTGCTCGGCTCGCTGCCACTCGAACAACTGCAAGGGATCAACCCGGACGTGAAATCGACGTCGGCCCACGACATTTGGTACAACATCCCGCGGCAGATGGGCATCGGGACGATCTTTGCCGCCGGCCTGATCTCGATCCTGAAGATGGGGGGCGTGATTGTGACGGCGTTGCGGCAGGCCTTCGGCGTGCTCTTCTCGGGCAAGGGGGGCGGCACGGCAACGGACCGTACGGATGAGGATATCAGCTACGGCGCGATGTTCGGGATCGGCCTGCTGGTGGTGATCGCGATGGCGATTTTCTTCCGCACCGTGGTATTCGCCCAAATGCCCAACGCCACCTGGCTGACATTCGTTTCCGTCGTTCTGGCGCTGGTGGTGACCTTCCTGTTCACGACGGTGTCCGCCTGGGCCATCGCCATGATCTCAGTCACGCCCATTTCCGGCATGACGGTTACGACGATCATCATCACGGCCGTGTTGCTGGCGGCGTTCGGACTGCCGCGCGGCGAAATGGCGATGCTGTCGGTTCTGCTGGTGGGCGGCGTGGTGTGCACCGGCTTGTCGATGGCGGGCGGCCTGATCACGAACTTCAAGATGGGTTACTGGCTGGGGGCCAGCCCGAAGCGGATCACCTGGCTGGCGCTGGGCGGCTCGCTACTTTCAGCGGTGCTGGTGTGCGGCACGATCATGGTCCTGAGTTACCAGCCCGGGTACACGGGTGATAACGCGTTGCGGGCGCCGCAGGCCAACATGATGGCCGGCGCCCTGCAGAGCTTCCTGGGGACGGGGCAGCCGCCCTGGATGCTGTATGGCGTCGGCGTGGTGCTGGCGTTGACCATGCAGCTTTTGGGCATCTCGCCGCTGGCTTTCGGTCTGGGCATGTACCTCGATATCAGCATCAACGCCCCGATTTTTGTGGGCGCCGTGGTGGCCACGCTGGTCAGCAAGAGCACGCGCAACGAGCAGCTCGCCAAGGCCCGCACTAACAAGGGCATCCTGCTGGCTTCCGGGTTGATCGCGGGCGGCGCCATTACGGAGGTGCTGGTCAACTTCACCACGGCCATTGATGAACTCAGCCTGGGCGTGAAGACCCTGGTCAACGGGACCGAGAAGATGGTCGGCAAGATCATGCCGTTCCTGGATGTGAGTGGGCGGCTGGTCGACGCGGGCGTCGACCCGGGCGATCTGGCGCGTTACCAAAACTGGCTTGGCCTGATCCTGTTCCTGGCGTTGTGTGTGTTCGTCTACTTTGACTGCCGCCGCGCCAAGCCCGAGTTGGGGCAGGGGGGACACTTAGGCTAGCCTCGGCTCGAGTTAAGTGAGATGCTGATTATGGGCGGCGCGGCTGCGCCGCCCATCGTCCATAGAGTGAGGGAAATTGCGATGGCGTGCACGCCAGAAGTTCAGACGGGATTGCCCGAAATCCAGACAAAGCTGCCCGAGAATGCCTACCGCGAGCTGAAACCGGGCGAAACATACGTGCCGATGGTGCCGCCCCACGTGATCGTGCCGGAGCTGACCACGCGCTCCATCGTCTTCGGCATCATCATGAACGTGCTCTGGTCGGTGGCCGCCACGTTCGTGGCGCTGAAGGCCGGCTCAGGCATCGAAACCGCGATTCCGATTTCGATCCTGTCCATCACGCTTTCCGGCGTGCTGCTGCGGCTGGGGTATCGCCGCACGACACTGCTGGAAAACATCAACGTGCTGGCGATCGGCAGCACGTCGGGCATTGTGGCCGGCGGCACGTGCTTTACGATGCCGGCCATCTATGTGCTGAAGCTTAACCAGAATCTTGGCATGGGAGATATGCAGCTATTCCTGCAGATTTTCCTGGTGCCGTTTCTGGGCGCGATTCTGGGCGTGCTCTTCCTGATCCCGTTCCGGCGCTATTTCGTCAAGGAAATGCACGGCAAACTGCCATTCCCGGAGGGCACTGCGACTAATGAGATTCT
>JAAYXS010000561.1 GCA_012515775.1 Phycisphaerae bacterium | reverse complement strand
GGTGTACAGCGAACCGGCGAACCGGTTGGCGACATGCACGGGGCGGTATTTTTCCAGCAGGCGCAGCCGCAGGTCATAGAAATCCGCGGCGTCGTAGGACTCGTCGAATCCGCCGACGTCGCGCAGGGCGGCCGTGTGGAAGAGGATGGCGCGGCCAAAATCGAACGTGTCGCGCAGGCGGCCCGGGTGCCAATCGAGCAAGTGGATCTCGCGCCGGCGGCCGTCGGGTTCGACCCGTTCGTAGTCCGCGTAGACCATTCCGGCCGAGAAGCGTTCCGACGCGGCGGTAGTAGCTGAGTGGCGCGCGGCGGCCAGCAACATGGTCCGCGCGGCGGACTGCCTTAGGGTGACCAGTCCGGCGTCGTTGAAGACGAACAGCATGAACTCGCCGGCGGCTTCGCGCAGGGCGGCGTTGCACGCGGCGGCACGGTTGCGGAAGGCTTCCGAGAGGATGCGCAGGCGCGGGGCGGTGTCCGGGGCAGCGGCGGAGGCTGCAACGTCGTCCAGGCAGCCCACAGCGATCAGCTCGGCGATGGGCACGTCCTGGGCGCGGGCGGATTGGATAGCGCCGGCCAAGCGAGCGGCGTTGGAGCAGCCCTGCGGGCCGACGATCACGATTGAAACGGACGGGAAGGCTGGCGTCATGGGCGGCAATCTTAAGCGCCTTCGACTGTCAACGGTACATTCTACCGGTTACGGACAGTCCGCGGCCGACCTCGAACGGTCCGGCTCCGCTTGCGCCGCCCGTCGAAAACACCGCCGGCCGCGCGGGCTTGCCCGGCGGCCGGCGATTGGGGAAAGGTGCGTCTTGTATGCGCGGCCTTTTCGTCCTTGTGGATGCGGCGTGTCAGCCGCGCCGCAAGCGAACTAGCCGCGCCGAGTTTCTATTCGAGGATGATGTATCCCAGCACGCCCTCCTCGCGCGAGTTCCTCGTGGCAGCGCTGTGGAATCCGACGGTGTTCTCGCTGCAGTCGATGTCCCAGGCCGGGCAGCCATAGGTGTCGGCGTTGGTTGGATCCTTGGCAATGGTAAACGACGTGTCGCCCTGGCTGTACTGCAAGTAAAAGTTGGCCAGGAACAGGTATTCGCCGCCGGGCGTCATGCACATGGTCCCGGCGTATCCGACCATGCCGTTACTGGTGTAGCTGCCGTCGATGTAGTCGTTTGTCGGTGGCTTGTTGAAAGTTGGGCCGGGTAGCGTGCCGACCGCCGTGCGGAAGTGCAAGCCGACCGAGTCATCCGAATCGTGGTGGGAGAAGAACGCGAACTTGTCGCCGCCGATTGCCAGGTCAGCGATGGTCTCCGCCTGTTCCATGGTGACGACGTTGTTGGCGGCGAGGTCAACGATAATGGCGATGTCATAGCCGCCGTCGTAAGACGAGGCCATGAGATAATTGCCCGATATCTTCATCTGGAACTTGCCGACCCCGTTGGGGGGAACGATCTTGCGCGGGGCGGCGGTTGGCTGCGTGATGTCGTAAATCCAGAACGCCTCCTCGGTCGCCACCGCCACGGTCTTGGTGGTTCCATTTACGGCCACTTGCGTGACCACGCTGGCGAAGTTAACCGGGTTCTGCTCAAAGGTTATCAGTTCGGGCGTGCCGCTGCTGACGTCAATGACCTTGATAATCTTGCTGTCATCGACCCTGTCCTGGTCGCAGACCACAACGCAGTAGTCGCCGTCGGCTTGCAACCGGCCGGTATCGCGGGGCTTGACCACCATTCTGGCCAGACGGATGTCCGCCTCATCGAAGGTGGTCACCTCGAGGGTGTCGACGTTGAAGGCGCTGACTTGATAGGGGAGGCTGCCCCCATTGCTGCCGGCCATGAAAATCCAGCGTTCGGCGACGTCGAAGTTACAGCAGTCATACTGGTCGCTGTCGGGGACGGGCGTGCCGGCTGTCGGATTCTGGGACGGGATGACGTAGGAAATGCCGACGAGGACATCGGTGCCGAAGGCGATCAGGTCATCGCCGCATTCGAGGCCCGCATCGAAGCGCAGGGGGATAGAGGTCTTGACCGGGGTGAGTTTGCCCTGGTCGCCACCGCCGGGCGTGACGACGTCACCGTCGCTCGGATCGACGTCGCTGGGATCGCCCGGGTCCTGGCCGTCAACGTTGCCAATGATGGGGGCAAAGAT
>JAAYXS010000560.1 GCA_012515775.1 Phycisphaerae bacterium | reverse complement strand
CTGACGCGCTGGCAGCATGGCCCGCCGGTGCTGGTTGAGAGCGAGAAAGAAGCCCGGGTCGTGTCCAATTACGAGCTGTGGCAGCCGCCGAAGGACCGGCATGCCCCCGTCGGGCCGGAGGGAGATGACCGGGTGTTCGCGGGCGAGTCGGCGATCTCGTCGGCGATACTCAAGTTGACGCAGAAGGACAAGGCGGCGGTGGTGTTCACGCGTTTTGGCGGGACCTCGCCGATCAAGCCCGACTACTCGCAGATGAACTTCATGAACATGCGGCAGATGCCGACGGCGCCTTACCAGGAGCTGGCTCAGATTCTCGAGCAGGAGAACTTCGTCACGTACGATTGGGATGTATCGAAGGAGAAGACGCCGCCCACGGTTGAAGGCACGACCCGCAGCATATACGTGGTCTTCCCGCCCGAGCCGCCGCCGCGGCAGAATCCGATGGAACCGTCGCCGCAACAGGGCATCACGCCGGCCGATCGGCAGATCATTCTGGACGCGGTGAATGCCTCCGGGGCGGCCATCTTCCTGGCCGGCTACGAGCAGCCCGCGGGCCCGTTCGGCGGACCTTCCGGGGGTTACGAGTATGCCGAGTACCTGAAGAGCACCTGGGGCATCGAGGTGGACTCGAGGTATGTGGCCTGGCGGTTTACGCCCAATCCGCAGAGGCCGGGTTGGTGGGCGCCCGCCGCGCGTGACCCGATCCTGAGTACAGGGGGCGGCCCCGAAAGTCCGGTGCGGTTGACAGACCACCCGATCACCGAGCCGTTGCAGAATGACCGTGCGGCGTTCTACGCCGCTTGCCCGGTGCGCGTGACGGAGGCGGCCAGCCGGCCCGCGGGTCTGGAGGTGCAGGTTCTGGCGGAGGTCAGGGATACCCAAGACGTGTGGGCCCTGGGTGACCTGATGAGGGTCAGCGAGGAGATCAAGCGTAATCAGGGCTGCACGCGGCCGAGCGAAGACGACGTCCGGGCCCCCTTTGCCCTGGCGGTGGCCGCCAGTGACGCATCGGGAAAGAAGGTCGTTGTTTTCGGCAGTGAACAGTTCATGGCCGACAACGTGGCTCAGGCCTCGGGCTTCATGCAGATCGGCAATGCGCTGGTCATTGGTCAGCTTTATCCGGCCAATACCGACATTTTTGTCAACACGCTGCACTGGCTGACGGGCGAGTCCAACCGTATCGCGCTTGGACCGCGCGGGGAGGTGCCGCGGCTGACGAAACTGGATGAGGCTTGGGCTAACCGTCTGCCGTGGCTGCTGCTCGGCATTTGGCCGGCCTCGGCGCTGCTGGTCGGAATGTGCGTTTGGTTCGTGCGACGGAGATAGCAGGGATGAATTTTAAAACTACAGGGCTCCTGGTGGCGCTGGTGGTGGTGTTGGGCGCCGTCTGGGTTTTCTATCCGAAGTCGACCGCGCCCGATGAGACGGCGGTTACCGTAGCGCCGCCGAGCAAACAGGACACGCAGCCCTTGCTTAGCCCGGCTCCGGAAAGCAAGAGCATAGTGCGCGTGGCTGTAGAGCGGCCGAACAAGCCGCGGCTGGTATTCTCCCGCGCGCCAAAGGCGGAGCAGCCGGACCAGATGGAGAACTGGCAGGCGGTCGAGCCGCTGGCGGTGCCGGTGCAGACTTACACGGTGGATGGGCTGGTTTCGACTATGATCGGCCTGCAGACGCGCGGTTCGTTCAAGCCGGGCGAGGCCGGTGGACCGACCGAGGCCGACGCGGGGCTGAACCCGCCGGTGGCGACGGTGACGCTCACCGACAAGAACGAGCGGGAGTACAAGTTCGAAGTCGGCCAGAAAGCGGCCATGAGCACGGACACGTACCTGCGGCTGGCAGGTGAGGGTTACATCCACATTGTCTCGCGCGAGCTGGAGTCGCAGGTCAAGAAGGAATTCGACGAATACCGTGACAAGAAGCTGCTGACTCTCAATCCGAGCAATGCAGTGCGGCTAACGATGCAGGTTGAGGGCAAGCCGTATGAGTTCGCGCGCGGGGCGGACAGCCAATGGGTGATCGACGCCCCGATTAAGTCGCATGCTGAACGCGAACCGGTGATGGAACTGCTGCGCAAGTTGTCCGGTCTGCGGGCGGTCGAATTCCTCAGCGGCTCCAACGTCGAGCTGGCGAGTTACGGGCTGGATCGTCCCTATCTGGTGGCGGACGTCACGACTGACACCAAGAGGACCAAACCGCAGCCGGTGGACGAGAGTGCGTCGCAGCCGGCCGAGCCCGAGGAAGAGACGATTACGGAGCACGTGGGTTTGCAGATCGGCGGGTTTGCGGACCTGAAGAAGGAAAACCGTTACGTCAAACTGGCCGGCCAGGATTGGGTCGCGACGGTTGCGCAGAAGGACGTAGCGCCGCTTGTCCCAGATCTGGCGAAGCTGCGCGACTCGCGCGTGACGCGCGTCGCGCCGAATATGGCCCAGAAGTTGTCGCTATCGGCCGAGGGTATGACGGTCGTGCTGGAGAAGACGGGCGGCAAGTGGCAGGGTCAGGGTGAGTTGGCCGACCTGGAGCCGGCCGCGGTGAACGATCTGCTGCAGGCTTTTGAGGACCTGCGGGCGATCGATTACATCGACGAGCCGGCCGACTTGGCGGAATATGGGCTGGCTGAGCCGCGTGCCGAAGTGTCAGTGAGCGTCAGCGGCAGTGTGGAGCCGGTGACGTTGCGGATTGGCAATCTTACGAAGAGCGGGCGCAATGCGTACGTACAGCGTGAGGGCGAGCCGACGGTGTTCGTGGTTAGCGCTCAGCAGGCGTATCGGATGGTCGTTCCGCCGCTGACGCTGCGCTCGCGCAAGATTGTCTCCATTGATGAGGACAATATAGAGCGGCTGGTGATTGAGCGCGGCAGCACGCGCTACGAGTTGGTTTGCGAAGAGGACCAATGGAAGCCGGCGGCATTGGATGTCCCGATCGATGAAGGTCCGGTGCGGGCCATTGTCAACGACCTTTCTCATCTGCGAGCGCGTAAGGTTGTGGCGCGGGGTGATGAGGGCCGGTACGGTTTGGATCAACCTGAGCTGACGATTCACTTCGCAGCAACGGAAGCACCGGCCGGCGAAAAGGCGACAACGCAGCCCGAGGCAGGGCCGCCGGCGCCGCCGGTAGTCAACGAGCACACGCTGCGCGTCAGCCGGCGGGAGAAGACGGCCTTCGCGCGTTTCGATGACGATCCGTACGTATACGAGCTGGACGACACGGTCTACCGCGTGTTGTCGGCTGAATTGCTGGATCGCAAGCTGTTCCCCTTTGCCGCGGACGAGGTTGTCGGTGTAACGGTGGTTCAACCTGCGGGCACATTGGAGTTTGCCAAGCAGGGCGGCGAATGGGTGTTTGCGCCGGATCCGTTCGTGAAGATCGCTCAGGATAAGGTGAACGAACTGATAAAGACTTTGAGTGGGCTGCGAGCTGAAAGCTTTGTGCAGTACCGGGGCGCGGACTTCCAAGCCAACGGCTTGTTTACCGCCCCGCTGACCACCAGCCTGAAGCTTAAGAATGGGGAGCTTGCAAACCTAAAGATCGAACAGAAGACGGGTGACACGTCGCCCCTGGCAGGCTGGGTCGAGCAGAAGTGCGCATTCCGGCTGGCGCCGGCCGACTACGACAAGCTGATTCGCACGCTGGACCATTACCTGCAAGGCGAGACGTTCAAGACTGACGCGGCTAAGCCATAAAGGCCGGTCCGAAGCGCCCTCGGCCCCGCAACCGAAGGCTACATTGCCGGCGGTTCTGAAGTAAACAAGACAGTCGTTCTACTGGCCATCGCAGTTGTGCTGCGGTGGCCAGTTCGTGTATTCGGGCGTTCTTCTGACGAAGATTCGCCAGGGATGAAGAGTTTGCGGACTGGTGGCCGGATCCGACGCTAGAAGTGTTGCGCGGACTCTCTTGCATATTCGAGAGCGGTAGTCAATTCTGCAATAGACCACTGGCACGACGTGTCAGTGCCGGCGCTTGACGTTCAATGGCTTTGCGGGTATTTTTCTCATTAATCGAGGGCTGGAAGGGGTTGGTTTCGGGGTGGAAGGACCGAGCCGTGAACAACAACGTCGCAGAGAAGTACGTGCAAGCCCGCCGGGAACTGATCGCTCGGCTGGGTGAAATCGAGAATGAGTTGCAGCAGATCAAGTCGGCCCTGGGCTTGGAGGCCAACGTGCAGGCGCGGTTCGCAACGGCCGGGCGCGGCGCGCCGCATGGAGGTGGCAAGCGCAAGGGCAAACGCGGATCCGGCCTGTTGGCCATCCTGCGAACGCTGAATGACAATGGGCCAATCAAACCGACGAAGGTCGCGCAACTGTCGGGAGTCCGCCCCACGACCGTCTCCAACGCCCTGAGCACACTCAAGAACAAGCGACTCACCGCCCGTTCTGAGCGCGGCTGGACACTGACGCCGGCCGGCAAGGCGGAACTGGCGCAGCGCGAAAAACAAATGGCCTGATCCCCTCGTTGGATCGGGCGGGGGGACACATGAGTATTTACCCGCCATAGCGTGGCCGGGAATCCGTAGCGGTTCCCGGCCACGCGTGCCTCGGCGCTTCAAGCCCAGCGAACGTGGCCGCCGAGCTGATCAAAACTCCGCCGCAGCTACTACAATGACGCATCTGGGTGGAGTATGTGGCTTCACTGAATCGCAGCTTTGGAGAACGAGCATGGAGCGCCAGGCGATACCACTCAACGAACTACACCTGCCCGTTTTTGCGGCCTGGGAGCCGGGCTGGTTTTTACTGACGGCCGGCGAAAACAAGCCGGGTGGCTTTAACAGCATGACCGTTTCGTGGGGGGCGCTGGGGGTGATGTGGCACCGGCCGCTGTTGATGGTAGTGGTGCGGCCACACCGTTACACGCGCGAGTTCATGGAGCGCTTTGATACGTTCAGTTTGTGCGCCTTCGACCAGGCCCACCGGGCGGCGCTGGAGTTGCTGGGCACACGGTCGGGGCGCGACACGCAGAAGATGGCCGAATGCGGCCTCACGCCGATTGCCCTGAGCAGCATTGCCTGTCCGGGTTTTTCGGAGGCGAAGCTGATTCTCGAATGCCGCAAGGTGTATTTCGACGATCTCGAACCCGCGCATTTTCTGGCCGACTTCATCGCACCCAACTACCAGGGTGACTACCACCGCATTTATTTTGGAGAGGTCCTGGCGGCGGAGGGGACGGCCGAATTTCGACGCCCGTAAGCGTCTTCGGCCAAGGGCTGTTTATAGGACCAGGAGCACTACACCTCAACTTCAAAGCGCCAGGCTGTCGAACCTGATGTGTGAGTCGTCTGATACCCTGGTTGTGTGAATAGGAAGGAATTATGCGGCGCATCATTGAAGCGACGGCACTATTTGCGGCAGTTTTCGTGGTCGCAGGCTGCAGCGGGTCCAGCGCCGGCTGGACGTCGTTCAGCGTGGGCAAGAATTTGCTGCGTAAAGACAGTCACCTCAAAATCACGCTGGACGGCCAGCAGGCCAAGCAGAACACGGTCAAGAAGGCGGCAGCGGGCTATTCGCGGTTCGAGGTGAAGGAAGCCGTCGGCACCGCGCCCAAGCTGCAGTTTGAGATCATGGAGCCCGACAAGTTCGGCCGCATAACGATGGTCAGTTTGCAGATTCACCAGAAGTTTGAGGCCGACTACTCGGACCATGCCGAATTCGTGGTGACCGCCAGGAATTTGAACGACTCCGAGGCCCAGATGAAGCCGAACACGACCTACGACCTCGGCGCCCCCGGCCCGGGCTTCAGAGTGAAGAACTACAAAGGTGAGGAAGTGCCCGGCGTCCAGCTCAATCCGGGCATGAAGTACATGCTAGTTCTAACTGTGAAGGCCGATAAAAGCGAGACTGCCCAAATCTATTTTGAGACTAAGTAAGCCGGAAAGGCATAGACGAGCCAAGCGGGACTGCCGGCAGACCCCACGCCGGTGGTCCCGCTTTTCGTTTGGGACTTTCTGCCAGGGGTATGAACCAACAGCTTCGCGTCTCTCTGCGGGGCGTCGTACCGCCCGAGCCGCAGCAAGAAGTGCCTTCGCGGCGGGATTGATTTTTGGGACCACCTGGCATAACGTTTTGTAATGACGCGGGGGGTAGTCCGAGCACTAGATGCTCGTGGAGAAGAGGAGCAGGGCTCACCATGAGTTTACAAGGTGTTCTTGCTGCGCGGCTTGCGCGCTGGCCGGCCGTGTTGGTCTTGCTGTTTTCCGCAACCTTGCTGCTGCCGGGCGGATGTCCGCGGCTAGATCAGGGGCCGTCGGGCGACAGCATTATTGACGAGACGAACGACGATGGTTTGGGGCCGGATGTCGGTAACCCGGATGATGACTCGACCGACCCCGGTAGCGGCGATCAGGATGGCACGCCGGACCCCGGCAAGACCGACCCAGGCGATAGCCCATCGGACTCCGATGATGATCCGCCTCTGGGTCCCGCACCCACCGTGGGCGACATGAACGGCGACGGAAAGGTCGACGCGTCGGACATCCAGGCTTTCATTTTGGCGTTAACGGACCCCGAGGCCTACAAACAGGCATACCCCAATGGCGACCCCATGCAGGCGGATGCGAATGGCGACGGCAGAATCAATGTCTTCGACATCGACCCGTTCTGCGCGTTGGTCCTGGACCAGTAGCCTGTCAACGGGCGATAGGCCGACCTCATAATAGGTTGGCCGCAAAATCTGGAGGCGTTCAGCGGCCGGTGGCTCCCCCCGCTGACGCCTCTGTTACTGTCGCCGGCCGGTCCATGTTTTGGTCCACGCTTTCCGAACTGGACTCGAAGAGCTTGATCTTACGCCACGCTCCGCAACGCCAGCGCCACGCCAACATAAGCCCCAGAAGAACGATGTAGGTGGTACAAGTAGCCCACGGGCCGTTCAGACCAAATTGTGGCCACGTCTGCGAAACCAGGTAGCCGCCACCCACGAACACGCCCCAACACAAAACCAGCGCCACGGCCGTTGGCCAGCGCGTGTCTCCGGCACCACGCAGCGCGTTTATAAACGTGATCCCCATGGCGTCAAAAATCTGGAAGATGGCCGCCCAAATGAGCACCCACGAGCCGGCCTGAATTACACCCGGATCCTCATTCAGCAGCCAGATAAACTCGCGACGGCCCAGCAAGAATACCAGGCCGGCGACGCCCATATAGAGGGTCGTGACCGCCAGCGCCACGCGCGTTCGGCGCATGGCTTCATCCGGCCGTCCTTGACCGATGGCGAACCCGACCTGCGAGCACAGGGCAATGCCCACGCCAACGGCCGGCATGAATGAGAAGTGCATCAGTTGCATCCCGATGCCGGTTGCGGCCATCGCCTGTTCGCCGAAAGGCGGCATGATGAGCGCCATGAACACGATCCACGAACCGAGATCGATGATCCACTGCAGCGACGTTGGGCCGCCGACGCGAAGCAACCCGCGAATATGCTTCCAGTTCACCCGGTACGAGCGGCGGGTCTGAAATCGCTCGTCGAAGGCCGGCCTAAAGAGCGCCACCCAGAGCACGGCGGCGCGCAGTGTCCACGCGACCACCGTCGCGATGGCCGCGCCGGCGATGCCGAGGGCCGGGATACCGATGTTCCAAGCCGGGATTGTCCCGAGCAACGGAAGGCTGATCGCCGGCAGACCGATGTTCGCACCGAAGATCAGCAGCCAGTTGCCGACAATGTTCGCCGCCAAAGCCACCAGAGCGGCTGCCAGCGAAATCCCGGGTCGGCGAACTCCGCTGTAAAACCCGTCCAGGCCGTAGCTGACCACGGCGGCCGGCACGAACCATAGGGCAATGCGAATGTAGTCGACCTCAAGGGCCGCCACCGTGGGCGTGTGCTGACCGACACGGACAAACCAGGCAAACCAAGCATCGGTCGTGATGGATAGCGGAAAGACGACCACGATGGATGCCGCGGCCAAGTACAAGCTCTGCCAGGCATACCCGCCCGCCAGGCGCGACTCGCCGCGCCCGTCTACCTGGGCCACGTACGTCTGGATTGCTTGTGCGACGCCGGCCCCGACTGCCGCAATCGCGAAAACCAGCAATGATGCGGGAGAGACCGCGGCCTGGGCCTCGGTGCCCAGTTGGGAGACCATGACGAAATCGACGAAGATCATCAGCAAGCGTGTGACGGTCATGCCGATGATCGGTAGCGCCAGAACCAACAACTCGCGGGCCAGCGTGGACCATGGCGGGGTCAAAGTAGGGGATATGGGTTGCGCGTTCTGCATGCGGCACCGGGTGCTGACACGCTCGAGAGATAAAAAACAGGCCCCGGCAGACGGACTGCCGGGGCCTGTCAGCTTGCTTAAGATGATTATCGCAGCCTCGTGCTGTTTGGTCAACCGGTCGCATTTATGTCACTGACGATCCGCGTTCTCGAGACTGTTCTTGCGGTCGCATGATTCTCGGATGCAGAACGGCCGCATCCGCCAAGCCGTGCCGGTGATGGGCCGTTGGCATCCGTCAAAGGTGGCGTTTGTATAAACAACTAACCCGGCGAGTTCCGGGGCGCTGCTCCGGACGCCGGGGTTGTACGGGTTCTAAGCTGCGTGGTAGGATGCCTAGGGCCTGTGGGGCGCTTGTTTGCGGGCAACGTGCGTCAAAGGGAGCATTATATGCGGACGTTTTTGCACACCGCCTTGAACGCCAGGATCGCGGTTCTCCTGCTGGCGCTGGCAGCAGCCCCATGGGGCGCCACAACCGCCTCCGCCGTGGCGCAGCAACCTGAGGCTCCCGCCGCCGCCCAGCTTGAGCCGGCCGAAGCCAGCCAGCCGGCCCCGCCGGACGCCCCGCAGGCAATCACACCGCCGGGCGACGCCGCTGAAGCTGCTGATACCGCGGAGGAAGAGGGGCCGCCGGCGCCGGGCACGACCGAGACGACGCTCATTGCTCCGACAGACTTCTGGCCGCAACTGGACGGCCCCACTCTTACCTGGTTTGCCATAGTCGTAATCCTCGTCCTGACGTTCAGGCTCCGCCCGCTTTTCTCCGAGCGCAATCTCGACGGACTGGTGCTCGCGGCGACTTGTCTGCTGTTAGCCCTGCGAACCGATCAAGCGCGGCTGCCGCACTGGGCCTTCGGGCAGACCGGTCAATGGTGGTCGTATGTGCTGCTGAGCGTGGCCGCCGGTTACTGGTTGCTGCGCGGCTTCATGTGTATTGGTTCGGCTCCGCTTCGCCGCCTGCCCTCCAACGTCGCGGGCGGGGCCTTGCTGGTTCTGTTTGTGGCCGGTCTGGCGGTGGCTGCCAACCGGATTGTCACCAGCCCGATGACGCCGGCCGCGCGCGACGGCCTGGCGGGTGGGCTTTACATGGCCCACACCGGCAAGCTGCCGTACGGCGCGACCGAGCCGCACGACCGTCAGTCGCCCCTGCTGTACATGCTCGAAGCCGGGGCGGTGAAAGTCCTGCCGCCCCTGTACGCCGGCGACGAGCCTGGGCTGTCACGAATGACTTGGAGCAACTACGAGGATTGGCAGGACCGCACTTGGTGGGAGGAAGGCGAATTTACGGCTGCCCGGTTGGTGAACGCAATTCTGCTCGTCGCCACGCTCGCGGCGCTGTATGTGATCGGGTCACGGCTGCATTCACCGCTCATTGGTTTTACGTTGGCTACGGTGTTCTGCGTCTTTCCGGGCGCCCTCGAATGCCTGACGCAGCCGAACGTGATGCTGGCCACCGCGCTGCTGGCGTGGACGGTAGCTTTGGCGCTGGTGCCGGGGATTTCGGGGTTTTTCGCGCTTGTGATGGCGGTGCTGGCAGGGGTGGCGTGGCCCTGGGCCTGGCTGTCGATCCCCGTATTGTTGGGATATTTCTTCCGCAGCGGTCTTCAGGCGTTCGCGAGTCTGGCGGGGCTTTTGGGCGGCGTGGCCGGAGCTATCGCGCTGCTGACCTGGCTCACGCCGCCGAGCGTACCGCGGGCCGATGGCGCGCTGCTCCGCGCGGAGCAACTGCCGCCGTATACGGCCGACTTGGGTCAGGACGGCATGCTGCATGTGGCCAAACGCGAGGGCGACAGCCCGGTGCTGG